>NZ_JPFY01000014.1:0-102739 GCF_000722755.1 Streptococcus mitis
TTTCTTATCTATTTTTAGTATCAAGGATAATGGTAACTGGTCCGTCATTGACCAGCTCAACCTGCATATCCGCTCCAAAGATACCTGTCTGAACGGGTACTTCTTGCGCTAATTTTTGATTGAAAGCATCATAGAAATCCGATGCCATATCAGGTTTGGCTGCGCCTGTAAAGGCTGGACGATTGCCTTTCTTAGTATCCGCAAAGAGGGTAAACTGAGAAATAGAAAGAATTTCTCCTTCAATATCTTTGACAGACAGGTTCATCTTGCCTTCTGCGTCTGAAAAAATCCGCATGTTGACCAGTTTTCTCACGGCATAGTCCAAATCTTCCTCTTGGTCCTCTGGTCCAACACCAACCAGCAATAAGAGTCCCTGATTGATTTTTCCCTGAACCTGACCTTCGATAGTCACTTGGGCTTTTTTAACCCGTTGGATAATGATTTTCATAATAGCCTTTCTAGTAAGAGCTAGGACAATTAGCCATTGGTTCGTTTGACAGAATAAACTTCTGGCACACTCTTAATCTTGTCCACGACCGTGGTCAATGTAGAGAGGTTGGCAATACCGAAGGACACATGGATATTAGCAAACTTCATATCCTTGGTTGGTTGGGCATTGACCGTTGAGATATTCTTGGTTGTGTTTGAAAGAACTTGCAGTACATCGTTCAACAGTCCTGTACGGTTGAGGCCATAAATATCGATATGAGCCATATACTCCTTATTTGAGCTAGAGTACTGGTCTTCCCACTCCACATCAAGGAGACGTTGCTCGTAGTTTTCTTGGGCGCGCAGGTTCATACAGTCCACACGGTGAATAGCTACACCACGCCCCTTAGTGATATAGCCAACAATATCGTCACCAGGAACAGGATTACAACACTTGGCAATCCGCACTAGGAGACCTGAAGCTCCTTCAATAACCACTCCACCCTCATGCTTAACCTTGAGGGTTTCTTTGTTCTCAACCTTGACCTCGCCACCTTTGACAAGCTCTTCTGCTTCCGCCTTGGCCTTGGCACGTTCTTCCTCACGGCGTTCCTTTTCAGTCAGACGGTTAAAGACGGTAATAGCACCGATTTCTCCAAAACCAATAGCAGCAAAAAGGGATTCTTCTGTCTTGTAGCTAGTCTTTTGCAAAACTTGGTCCATGTGACGCTTGTCCATGAATTTATTGGCCACATAGCCGTTTTCTTGGAACTGGGCCATCAACATTTCACGACCCTTGTTGACAGATAATTCCTTGTCTTGGTTTTTAAAGAACTGACGAATCTTGTTACGCGCCTTGCTGGTCTTGACCATATTGAGCCAGTCACGGCTTGGCCCAAAGGAGTTGGGGTTGGTGACAATTTCAACCTGATCCCCTGTCTTGAGCTTGGTTGTCAGTGGAACCATGCGACCATTGACCTTGGCACCAGTTGCTTTTTCACCGACTTTGGTATGGATTTCATAGGCAAAATCAATCGGTCCTGAATCTTTTGGAAGGGAACGAACAGCTCCATCTGGGGTAAAGACATAAATCTCCTCTGCCAGATAGTTTTCCTTAACTGAATCTACAAATTCCTTAGCATCATCAGCCTGGTCTTGGAGCTCCATCATCTCCTTGATCCAGTTCATACCAATGGCCGATTCCTTGCTGTTAACCTGCCCCTTGATGCCCTTCTTATAAGCCCAGTGAGCCGCAACCCCGTACTCAGCCACCTCGTGCATTTCCTTGGTCCGAATCTGGAATTCGATTGGCCCTTTTGGTCCATAAACAGTCGTATGGATAGACTGATAACCATTGGCCTTGCGGTTAGCGATATAATCTTTAAAGCGACCAGGCATAGGTTTCCAAAGCTCATGCACATAACCAAGCATGGCATAAACATCACTTTGGGTATCTAAAATACAACGAATGGCAATCAGGTCATAGATTTCCTCAAAACGTTTTCTCTTATCCTGCATTTTGCGGAAAATCGAGTAAATATGCTTAGGACGACCGTAAATCTTCCCTTTCAAGTGACGATCCGTCGTATATTCCTCTAATTTTGTAACTACCTCATCCACTAAGGCTTCACGCTCTCTGCGTTTTTCCTTCATCATATGGGTAATCTTGTAAAACTCCGTTGGGTTGAGATAACGGAAAGACAGGTCTTCTAATTCCCATTTGACGCTAGAAATCCCCAAACGGTGGGCAAGTGGGGCATAAATTTCCATGGTTTCTTTGGAAATGCGCTCCTGCTTGTCTTTTCGGAGGTGTTTAAGCGTCCGCATATTGTGCAAGCGGTCAGACAGTTTGACCAAGATAACACGGATGTCCTCAGACATAGCCATGAGCATCTTGCGATGATTTTCAGCCAACTGCTCCTCGTGAGACTTGTACTTAACTTTACCGAGCTTGGTAACTCCATCGACAATCACGCGCACATCAGGACCAAACTCTCTTTCCAAATCATCCAAGGTCGCATCTGTATCTTCCACCACGTCATGCAAGAAACCACAAGCTACTGTCACAGCATCCAGCTTGAGTTTGGCTAAAATACCTGCCACTTGGATAGGGTGAATAATATAAGGCTCACCTGATTTGCGATATTGACCACTATGGCATTCCACCGCGTAGACCAAGGCCTTATGGACAAAATGGACATCCTCTTCCGTTAAATATTCTTTGGTTAAAGCGACAACTTCTTCGCCTGTTAAATTCACTTCTTTCGGCATCTCTACTCTCCAATTCTTCCTACCATTTTATCACTTTTTTAAGAATATGAAAACTAGAAAATTCCCTCTCAATCAATCAATCCACATCTCAAAAAACACTGCCAGATTTCTCTAGCAGTGTTTTAAGTTTCTTTTATCTTAGTAAACCGTTCTTTCAGTTTCTACATCGAAGAAGTGTGCTTTGTTCAAGTCAAATCCAAGTTCAACTGTTGCACCTGTTTGCAAGTAGTCACGAGCATCAACTTTGGCAACAAATTCATCTTTACCAACTTGGCAGTAAAGGTGAGATTCTGAACCAAGCAATTCTGATACTGAGATAGTAGCTTTGACAACTGATTCTGGGAATGTTTCAAGGAAAGCAGGTTCTGCATTCACGTCTTCTGGACGGATACCGAAGATCAATTCTTTACCTTCGTAGCCTTTTTCACGAAGAACTTTCAATGCGCCTTCTGGAACTTTCAAACGGAAACCGTCAGAAACAATTTCGCTACCAACCAATTTCACATTGATGAAGTTCATAGCTGGACTTCCGATGAAGCCTGCTACGAATTTATTAACTGGGTTTTTGTAAACTTCTTGAGGAGTACCGATTTGTTCTACACGTCCGATAGTACCTGTACCAGCAGGGTTTTTAGTTGCTGACATGATAACGATACGGTCTGCCAGTGTCATCGCTTCTGTTTGGTCGTGAGTTACGTAGATAGTTGTAGCTCCGATACGACGGTGGATTTTCGCAATTTCAGCACGCATTGATACACGAAGTTTGGCATCCAAGTTTGACAAAGGTTCGTCCATCAAGAACACTTTTGCATCACGGACGATTGCACGACCCATGGCAACACGTTGACGTTGACCACCTGAAAGGTCAGCAGGTTTACGTTCCAAGAATTCTTTCAATCCAAGGATTTCAGCTGCTTCTTGCACACGTTTGTCGATGTCTTCTTTGCTGTATTTACGCAATTTCAAACCGAAAGCCATGTTGTCATAAACAGTCATGTGTGGGTAAAGAGCGTAGTTTTGGAATACCATGGCGATGTCACGGTCTTTTGGAGCGACGTCGTTGACAACCACGCCATCGATAGATGCAGTACCTTCTGTGATATCTTCAAGACCAGCAATCATACGAAGAGTTGTTGATTTACCACATCCTGAAGGACCTACGAAAACGATAAATTCTTTGTCTTTAATGTCCAAGTTGAAGTCTTCAACTGAATAGTGTTCGCTATTTGGATATTTTTTGTAAATATTTTTAAGATTCAATTCTACCATGAGGTGAACTCCTTTTGTCTTTTGATAGTTTTATTATAGATGAAAACGCTTTACTTTTCTATGGCAAGGTGACCAAAAAAATAAAAAAGTTCTGTGCAACTTGCACAAAACTTTAGAGAATATCTGGTAAAATCAATTGATAACACAGAGTAAGGTCGGTCAATTCCTTCAACTGAAGCCCTGTCAATTCTTCCCATTTATCAATCTTGTATTGAAGAGAATTACGGTGCAGATAGAGTTGCTGGGCTGTTTTTGTTAGAACAGCACTATTTTCCCAAAGAGAGAGAATGATTTCCTGAATCTGATCTTGATCCAAAATCATCTGGTGCAGACATTCTTTAATGACTCTCAGGTCAACGAGTCTTTCTCCCATACTCCAAAGATAGAGCTGAGAAAAAGTATGAACACCTTGGTGACCTTGACGCCACCAAGTCTTAAACAAATCGCGCTCCGCTTTAATCAAGTCTGATAGGGCTTGATGTCCTGTCTGAGACCAAACCTGACCTAACATGATAGAGAGACGCAGTCCAAAGTCATACTCAACCGCTTCAATCGTATCACTTAAAATAGCTCGTACAGATGTGTATTTGTCTTGTTGAAGCACGAAAACATAATCCTGAGCTCCGACCTGAATCACCGTCTGACAGTTGGGAAAAAGAGTCCGCATCATATCTAGCCAAGAAGCTAGATTTTCCTGCTGAAAATAGGAAAGATGACAATAAACCAACTGAATTTTTTTAAAAGCTTGCGGTGCCTGACCCTTCCCCTCAATTATATAAGCGCACCAAGGATTGGATGAAGTTGCTTCTTCCTCTTGAGTCAAAAGGGAAATCAACTGCTTTTCACGCTCACTGAGCCCAGCTTCCTCCAGCAAAATCCACTGCTGAGAAGCTAAAGGGAAAGTGAGATAGCCCTCTTTCTCTACTGGTTGGTCTGAAATCTGAGCTTCAGGAAACCAGTCTTGTAGTTCTTTTGCCATCATGTCCTAGCCCTCCACTTTTTGGATGCACCACGAAATCAAGCTCTCAAGACGTTCCAGATTTTCAGTCATATGGAGATAGCCCATGACTGCTTCAAAACCTGTAGACATACGGTAAGTCACCACATCAGCATTTTTGGCCTTGGTGTGACTATTGGTATTGCGACCACGTTTGTAGATTTCTTCTTCTTTTTCCGTCAGGACCTGCTCCTCCAACATGAGGGAAATCAAACGAGCCTGAGCCTTGGCTGAAACATACTTGGTCGCTTCTTGATGGAGTTTATTGGGTTTCGTCATACCTTTTAAAATGAGGTGACGACGTATATACATAGAATACACCGCGTCCCCCTCAAAAGCTAACGCAATCCCGTTAATGAGATTGACATCAACCACGTGTCCACCTCACTCCATCTTTGGTGTCAAGGAGCTTAATCCCTTGAGCAGCCAATTGGTCACGGATCTGGTCCGCTGTCGCAAAATCACGATTGGCACGCGCTTCTTGGCGTTTTTGAATCAAGTCTTCAATCTCTGCATCCAAAACTTCCTCAACAAAGACAATTCCAAAGACTTCTAACATAGCCGCAAGAGCTTCCTTAACACTTGCATCATAGTTTCCAGAATTGATCCACTTGGCCATTTCAAAGACGACTGTAATACCGTTGGCAGAGTTGAAATCCTCATCCATAGCCGCTACAAACTTATCTTTAAAGGATTGTAACTCTTGGGCGTCCACATTTCCTGTAAATGGTTGCTCGTAAGTATTCTTCAGATACTTAAGATTAGTCTCTGCATCGCGAACCGCTTTTTCCGTAAAGTTGATTGGCTTGCGGTAGTGTTGAGTCGCAAAGAAGAAACGGAGTACTTGGCCATCGAGCGTTTTGAGAGCATCATGAACAGTGATAAAGTTCCCCAAGGACTTGGACATCTTGACATTGTCAATATTGACAAAGCCATTGTGCATCCAGTAGTTGGCAAAAGTCTTACCTGTTTTGGCTTCTGACTGGGCAATTTCATTGGTGTGATGCGGAAACTCCAGATCGGCTCCACCACCGTGGATATCAATGGTATCTCCCAAAATCTCTGTCGACATGACTGAACACTCGATGTGCCAGCCCGGACGACCAGGTCCCCAAGGACTGTCCCAAGAAATCTCGCCTGATTTGGCAGATTTCCAGAGGGCAAAGTCTACAGGATTTTCCTTACGAGCTGTTTCTTCATCGGTACGACCTGAAGCACCTAGCTCCAAATCTTCCAAGGTTTTATTGGCCAACTTGGCATAGTTATGAGATTTTTCCACACGGAAATAGACATCTCCTTGGCTCTCATAAGCAAAGCCTTTTTCAATCAAATCTTCCACAAAGCGGATAATGTCAGCCATAAACTCCACCACACGAGGATGGCGGGTCGCAGGTTTGACGCCCAAGGCCGTCACATCCTCACGAAAGGCAGCGATGTACTTGTCCGCAACCTCCTGAGGTGTGATTCCTTCTTCCTTGGCACGGTTGATAATCTTATCATCTACATCCGTAAAATTGGAAATGTAGGCAACCTCATACCCACGGTACTCAAAATAACGACGAATCGTGTCAAAAGCCACTGTTGAGCGGGCATTCCCCACGTGGATATAGTTATACACGGTTGGCCCACAAACATACATCTTGACCTTGCCGTCCTCAATTGGGACAAATTCTCGCAAATCACGAGACATGGTGTCATAGATTTTAATCATAAATCATAGTCAGGAAATTCAAAATCCAAGAACTGTTAATTTCATCACTAAGAGCTCAAGTAAATTTCAGTCCGAATGTCTCTACACTTCGGAATCCCTTACTCCTTTCTTATTCAGATAAACCACCTGGGTCTGTTTGACAAAGCCAATTTTTTCATACAAGCGCTTGGCACCTACATTACTATCTTCCACGGCAATCTGAAATTCCTTATCATTTTGCTCAATCAGTTGGTTGACTAGGGATTTTGCTAAGTAGCTTCCATAGCCGTTTCCACGTTCAGATTCAGATATTGCTAAACCGTAGAAGTAATTCGTATTAGTCGATAAATCTACCGTGCAAGTTCCAATAACCTGACCGTCTTTTAACAAAATATATAAGCGACTTTCTGGATCCTTCAGAGCTTCAGCGATATATCTATCCACAATCTCTCTAGACTCATGTTCCTCTGAGAATGCCTGAAATTTTAACTGACTAATTTGATCCTGATACGAACTATCTGCTAACAAAACTTCAAGATTGGAAAAATTTGCTAACGGATAAGGTTTTCTATCCTTACCTAACCAAGTTTCTGTCTCTTCATCCTCGACCAATCCCCAGTTGCTGACAAAATCAGGATGGCGGTCTAGAAAAACACGCTCTGTCTGAAAAGTCACAGACTCAATTGGATAAGATGCCGTTTCTTTCTCAAAACTTCTATACAAAGCCCGCGCAATTCCCTGACGGCGATGATCTGGATGAACCAGTATCGTCACTTCCACATCTTGGTCATCTGCATAGACAGTTAATAAACCAACAAGTTCGCCTTTTTCATAATAAAGGAAAAAGGCGGGCATGTTTGGGACAAAATTAAGCATGTTAGAGAGATAGGGATCACGATAGGTACCGTCATAGTTTTGGCAACAGTTAATTAGTTTTTTCGCCTCAGATAGCTCCTCTTGGCTTAACTTGTTTCTTGTTTGAATCATATAGGTATCCTCTACAACCCAGACGATCTGTGACTGGCTTCTTTAGCCTGCTCGAGTTTATTGACGTAGTACTCTCGTTTTTCTTCGACTTCGTGGATCGTCGGTTCATCCTTCTGTCCATGAACTCGGACGATCTTAGCAGGAATTCCGACCACTGTCACATCACTTGGAACATCTGCAACAACTACTGCTGCTGCACCGACTTTGGCATTTTCACCGATTTCAACGGGTCCAATGACTTGGGCATGAGCAGATATAAGCGCTCCTTTGCGAACGGTAGGATGGCGTTTTCCACAGTCTTTCCCTGTTCCCCCAAGAGTCACCCCATGATAGAGGAGAACTCCCGTCTCAACGATAGCTGTCTCTCCAATCACCAAGCCAGAACCATGGTCGATAAAGACACCTGAATCAATCTGGGCACCTGGATGAATCTCAATCTGAGTCCAGAAGCGCCAAAACTGACTGTGCATACGAGCCAGGAGTTTGAAGCCATGCTTCCAGAGAAAATGCGAGAGACGGTGGGCCGCCAAGGCCTTGACACCTGGATAAGTCAGCAAAACCTCCAAAGTGGTGCGGGCCGCTGGATCATTTTCTTTTACGATATCAATGGTTTCGCGCCACCATCCCATACATTTCTCCTTTTCTTATTCTGAATCTTTTGGTGTTTCTGTAAATTCTTTCTTAGGTTTGTGATCCTTGTGATGACGTGGGCGGTGAGGTCGCTCAGACTTTTCGCCTTTTTCATCACGTTCAGGTTTTGGTGGACGAGGAAGAAGGGCTTTCATAGAAGCATCCACACGTCCTTTTTCATCAATCTTGATAACCTTAACATCAACTTCATCCCCGATTGCTACCAAGTCTTCGACATTATTGGTACGCGTCCAAGCCATCTCCGAGATATGAACAAGGGCATCTGTCTTATCAAAGAGGTTAACAAAGGCACCAAATTTCTCGATACGAACGACTTTAGCACGGTAAACTTCATCCACTTTGGCTTCACGGACCAAACCAGCAATAATTTCTTTAGCACGGTTAATAGCATCTTGGTCGCTAGAGTAGATAGATACATTTCCTTCTTCGTCGATATCAATCTTAACGCCTGTTTCAGCGATAATCTTGTCGATGGTTTCTCCACCCTTACCGATGACAATCTTGATCTTGTCCACATCAATCTTGATGGTATCAATTTTCGGAGCAGTTGGAGCCAATTCTGGACGAACTTCTGGAATGGTTGCTTCAATCACATCAAGGATTTCAAAACGCGCTTTCTTAGCTTGGGCAAGAGCCTCAGTCAAGATTTCTGCAGTAATCCCTTGAATCTTGATATCCATTTGAAGGGCTGTAATCCCGTCACGAGTACCTGCAACCTTAAAGTCCATATCTCCAAAGTGGTCTTCCAAACCTTGGATATCTGTCAAGACTGTATAGTTGTTTCCATCTGAAATGAGACCCATGGCAATCCCTGCTACTGGCGCCTTGATTGGCACACCACCAGCCATAAGGGCAAGAGTTCCAGCACAGATAGAAGCCTGAGATGAAGAACCGTTTGATTCCAAGACCTCAGCTACCAAGCGGATAGCATATGGGAATTCTTCCAAACTTGGCAAGACTTGAGCAAGTGCACGCTCACCAAGAGCACCGTGACCGATTTCACGACGACCTGGCGCACCGTAACGACCAGTTTCCCCAACAGAGTATTGTGGGAAGTTATAGTGGTGCATAAAGCGTTTCTTGTACTCTGGATCCAAACCATCAATGATTTGAGTTTCTCCCATCGGAGCCAAGGTCAAGACTGAAAGAGCCTGAGTTTGCCCACGAGTGAAGAGACCTGAACCATGCACACGAGGAAGGAAGTCCACAACCGCATCCAAAGGACGGATTTCATCGACTTTACGACCATCAGGACGCACCTTGTCTTCTGTAATCAAACGGCGCACTTCAGCGTGTTCCATTTGTTCCAAGATTTCAGCCACATCACGCATGATACGGTCAAATTCTTCGTGGTCCGCATATTTTTCTTCGTAAACAGCAGTAACTTGGTCCTTAACTGCTTGAGTTGCAGCTTCACGGGCCAATTTTTCTTCTACTTGGACTGCCTTTTGGAGGTCACTGTTGTAGGCTGCGATAATTTCAGCCTGCAATTCAGCATCCACATGAAGCAATTCCACTTCTGCTTTTTCTTTACCAACAGCTGCAACGATTTCTTCTTGGAAGGCAATCAATTCTTTGACTGCTTCATGTCCTTTAAGAAGGGCTTCCAACATGATTTCTTCTGACAATTCTTTGGCACCAGACTCAACCATGTTGATAGCGTGTTTGGTACCAGCTACTGTTAATTCAAGAAGAGAACGCTCTGCTTGTTCTTGACTTGGATTGATGATGATTTGGCCATCTACATAGCCCACTTGTACCCCAGCGATTGGTCCGTCAAACGGAATATCTGAAATAGAAAGCGCCAAGGATGAACCAAACATAGCTGCCATAGGTGCAGAAGCATTTTCATCATAAGAAAGTACTGTGTTGATGACTTGGACTTCGTTACGGAAACCTTCTGCAAACATAGGACGGATTGGACGGTCAATCAAACGCGCTGTCAAAGTCGCATCCGTTGAAGGACGTCCTTCACGTTTCATAAAGCCACCAGGAAATTTCCCAGCTGCATACATTTTTTCTTCGTAGTTGACTTGAAGTGGGAAGAAATCCCCAGTTGCCATTTTCTTAGACATAACGGCCGCAGTCAAGACAGTTGACTCACCGTAACGCACGACAACAGAGCCATTTGCTTGCTTAGCAACCTGACCAGTCTCTACAATTAACTCACGACCCGCAAAAGTCGTTTGAAACACTTGTTTTGTCATTTTAATCCCCTTTGGATTGATGAAATTATACGCCTTGCCTACAAAGATCAAGATACTAAGGACGTCAAAAGCAAAGTAAAAATAGGAAACTGACGAAGTCTTCGATGAAGACAAGACAGTTTATCTTTTTTACACAGCTTTTCGGACAGGTTCAATTGCTCAAGATATTTTGGACGGTTCGGTTTGCCGAACATTTCTGTAGAAAAATAGGAAGGTGACGCCGCACTCGATGAGTGCTAGGAAGCTTATCTTTTTTCCTAAGAAATGAGGCCAAAATTCAATTAAGTATCTTTTTGATATTTCCCTGAAATAGTGCGAACGGGAGGTAAAATTATCCAGTGGATGATTTTAGAAATCCAATGGAATCTCAATGGTAATTTTTAATTACTTCGCCTTTTCATTTCTATGCTCAGGCTAAAATAGTTCCCCGAACTATTTTACTCTCAAAAATCCCGTCTTAGATAATAATATTGTTATCATCTAGGATACCACGATAGCGTGAAATATCTTTTAAATACTCACTTCGTTCGTATTTTTGAGACACACATTATCAAATTTTGTTTAAAATAATCAACTTTAAACAAACTTCTACAACCTAAATACCCTCATCTTTGTATCAAGTACGTACAGAGTCTATTTTATCATATTTTTCTTAAAAAGTGCGGTCTTTACCATTAAAAAGGAACCATTCCCCTCAGCTGAGAAGAATGGTTTGCTTTTTATTATCCTAGAGACTGATGATTAAACAAGGCATGTGTTGCTTGGTGGATGTATTTTGCTGTTTCAGCATTGTTCATAGTGTAGAGATGCACTCCGGCCACATCCTGAGTGACCAAGTCCACGATTTGGTCCACTGCATAGGCAAGTCCTGCTGCTCTGAGCGACTCAGGGTCATGCTCATACTTGTCTAAAATGGCTTTAAATTTGCGTGGAAGATGGATATTCTCACAAGTCTTCAAGAGGCGGAGAGCCTGATTTCGATTCAGAATTGGCATAATCCCTGCATGAATAGGAACATCAATCCCAGCCAAGATGCACTTGTCTTGGAAATCATAGAAGCGCTCATTGTCAAAGAAAAGCTGAGTTACAAGGCTCGAACAACCTGCATCCACTTTCTTCTTAAGATTTTGAATATCTGAAATCTGATTTGGTGAATCTGGATGACCTTCTGGATAACAAGCACCAACAATATCAAAGTGGGGAGCTTGCTCCTTGATGAACTCAATCAAGTCAGTTGCGTAGCGGAAATCCTTTTGTGGTTCCACATCAGGAATAATATCCCCACGAAGAGCCAAGATTTTCTGCACCCCAACCTTGTCCAAGTCTGCAATCGTTTCAGCAACCTTATCCTTAGACAAATAGATGGCTGGCAAGTGTGCAATAGTCGGAATCGCCAAATCATTTTGGATAAAGTCAGCCAAACGAACCGTCGTTTCCTTGATATTAAATTTATTATTGCTGGCAGTCACACTGATAAAGTGGGGAGCCAACTCCTGCATATCTTGAAGAGCAGAAATAATGTTATCATTACCCACGGCTGGGTTGGGAGGGAACACTTCAAATGAGAGTGACGGTGTTTGGCGTGACATAGTCATTATCCTTTTCTAGTTGATTTTTTCGTTAGCTGGATTCCTAGAATCCAAGTGAAACAAGCAGATTGACCAAACAGTGCTTCTAGAGAAATCTTGTCTTACAATTTCTCACGCGCAGCTTTAGCTGCTTCAACAAGGCGGATCAAGCTTTCTTTTGTTTCTGGAATACCACGTGTTTTCAAACCACAGTCAGGGTTAATCCAAACTTTCTTGCTTGGCACTTTAGCAAGGATGGCTTCGATTGTATGGTCGATTTCGCCTTCGTTCGGCACACGAGGTGAGTGGATATCGTAAACCCCAGGTCCTACTTCTGTTTGGAAGTTTTTCGCTTTGAGTTCGTCCAAGATTTCAAGGTTTGAACGGCTAGCCTCAAATGAGATAACGTCCGCATCCATGTTGTCGATAGCTGGGATGATATCTGTAAATTCTGAGTAACACATGTGAGTGTGGATTTGTGTGTCTGGCGCTACTGTTGAGTGTACCAAGCGGAAGGCAGGAATAGCCCAGTCAAGGTAGTCTTCGTACCAATCGCTACGACGGAGTGGCAATTTCTCACGAAGAGCAGCCTCGTCGATTTGGATGATCTTCACGCCAGCAGCTTCAAGGTCAAGAACTTCATCCTTGATAGCAAGAGCGATTTGAAGAGTAGAATCCTTGATAGAGATGTCTTCACGTGGGAATGACCAGTTGAGGATGGTAACAGGTCCAGTCAACATACCTTTAACAGGTTTGTTTGTACGGCTTTGTGCATAGCTAGACCATTTAACAGTGATAGGGTTAAGACGAGTTACATCACCCCAGATGATTGGTGGTTTAACCCCACGCATACCGTATGACTGTACCCAACCATTTTTAGAGAAGAGGTAACCTGACAAGTTTTGACCGAAGTACTCAACCATGTCGTTACGCTCAAATTCACCGTGAACAAGGACATCAAAGTCGATATCTTCTTGCCATTTGATCCATTCATCGATCGTTTCAGCAAGGAAAGCATCGTACTCTTCTTGAGACAATTCACCTTTACGGTAAGCCAAACGTTTAGCACGAACTTCTTTAGTTTGAGGGAATGAACCGATAGTTGTTGTTGGAAGAGCTGGAAGTTTGAAAGCTTCTTCTTGAATAGCTTCACGTTCTGCAAAGACTGGCAAACGAGTGTAGTCTGCGTCTGTCAAGTCAGCGATACGCGCACGAAGTTCCGCATTTTCACCCACACGCTCAGTCGCAAAGAGTTCTTTGTTAGCTGCAAGTGCTTCTTCACCTTGACCATTGCGGATGGCATCCAAATCACGAATCTCATCCAATTTTTCAACTGCAAAGGCAAAGTGGTTCAAGATTGCTGGTTCAAATTCTTCATTGGCAGTTGTAAATGGCACATGAAGAAGTGAGCATGAGCTTGTCAATACGATGTTTTCAGCTGGAATTTGTTCAAGAACAGCCAAGCTCTTTTCGTAGTTGTTACGCCAGATGTTTTTACCATTGACAATACCTGCATAAAGAGTCTTGTCAGCTGGGAAGCCACCTTTAACCAATTCAAGAGTTTTCTTACCTTCAACGAAATCAAGACCGATAGCGTCTACTGGCAAGTTTACAAGGTCAGCATAAACGTCGCGGACGTCTCCGAAGTAAGTTTGAAGCAAGACTTCAAGACCTTTTTTGTCAGCCAAGAGTTTGTTGTAGAGGTTCAAGAAGAGATCTTTTTCTTCGGCTGTCAAATCTTTTACAAGAGCAGCTTCATCCAATTGGATGCGAGTTGCACCAAGTTCAGCCAATTTTGCAAAAACTTCTTGGTAAGCAGCTACAAAGCTGTCTACGAAGTCTTCTGCTTTCACGCCTTCTTCAAAATCTGACAATTGAAGGAAAGTGAATGGACCTACAAGAACAGGACGAGTGTTCAATCCAAGTTCTTTAGCTTCTTGGAACTCATCGAAGATCTTGTGACCTGCAAGTTTGACTTGAGTGTCTTTTTCAAATTTAGGAACGATGTAGTGGTAGTTGGTGTTGAACCATTTCTTCATTGGAAGGGCGCGAACGTCTCCTTTTTCTCCTTGGTAACCACGACCCAAAGCGAAGTAGCGCTCAAGGTCAGACAACTCCAAGTTTTGAACTGAAGCAGGTACCACGTTGAAAAGGAATGCTGCATCTAGGAAGTTGTCATAGTGAGAAAAGTCATTTGATGGAATTTCAGTGATGCCTTTTTCTTTGACAATGTTCCAGTGTTTAGCACGCAAGTCTTTTGCGGCTGCCAAGAGTTCTTCTTCTGAGATTTCTTTTCTAAAGTATTTTTCAGTTGTAAATTTTAATTCGCGGAATTCGCCCAAACGAGGGAAACCGATGATTGTAGTTGACATGATGTGTCCTCCAAAATTTGTTGTTGAAACTATCTTAACAGAAAAGAAAGCGTCTGTATAATTGTAAAAAATTAGGCTTTGATATAGTTTGAAACTATATCTCTGTTTTAGACAAAAGAAAAAGACCTGAGAAAAATGACTCAAATCCTTTGTGTAGCTTGTTTTTTAACAATATTTCAGTTAGGCTCTTCAAACGTGTTATTAGTAATTCTTATACGTGACTATGACTTGTTATTAGAAAAGACTATAATACTCTTCGAAAATCAAATTCAAACCGCGTCAACGTCGCCTTGCCGTACTCAAGTACAGCCTGCGGCTAGTTTCCTAGTTTGCTCTTTGATTTTCATTGAGTATAAGTCTACTCTAATCAACTCTTTCTCTGTTCGAGTGGGACGACTGCTAATGTCTTTCCTAAACTGGCTAGAACTTTTAAAACCGTATCCAACTGAGGACTAGTCTTGCCTGTTTCCATCCTAGCTATGACAGGCTGGCTTACTCCACTAAGTTCTTCCAGCTTTTTCTGACTGATTCCTTGTTCATGCCTAGCCTCAATCAGCTCACTCATAATAGCCACTCGCATATCACTTTCAAGGATTTCCTCCTTAGTAAATAGTTCAGACCGGACATCCTTCCAATTACTCCCAATGGCACTATTCTTCATCACTTAACCCTCTTTCTTTTAAGTCCTTCAGTTCACGCTTGGCTTTTTCAATTTCTCTTCTAGGAGTTTTCTGAGTCTTTTTGACAAAATGATGTAAAAGAACAAAACTACCATCAACCCATGCTACAAATAAAATTCGATCTCTCAGTGGTCTTAGTTCCCAAATCTCATCTTCCAAATGTTTGATATAGGGTTCCCCAGCTCTCGTCCCATGCTGACTAAGCAACTCGATATAGTCATTTAGTTTATTGAGTTTGATGCGACTATCCTTACTTTTCTGACTAGCCAATTCTCTCATATAATCCAAAACTGGCTCGTTTCCATTTTTGTCCTTATAGAAGTAAATCGTATGCACCAACCAACCTCTTTCTAATTCAATTATAACTCAAAAGTTATTAAAAGTAAATCTGAACACTCATAAAAAGAAGACCTTAGAAAAACTCTAAAGGTCTCATCTTTATTATTCGAAAAAATTACGAAAAGAGTTACAAATCTAAGACAATCCTTACTATTATTCCAGCTCGATCCCCTTCTCTCGGAGATTGTCCAGGCACTCCTCAAAGTAGGCAGCATCGTGTTCCTTGTAAATAGGGCTCGTCAAAGTCTCCTCAGGTAAATCCTCATAAGAAGGACAAATCTTACCACGATAGTTTTTATCCAACCACTCTGGACTGACCTTAAAGCCTCGTTTAACCATCTCCTCCATAATCAAGTCATGATAGGCATAGAGACGATAGGGCGAGTGGGTAAAGACATAGTCCACCGTCGCATGCTTTCTGCCCCAGCCATTGCCACGCAGGGCGCAACACTCTCGATGTTGCCCCAATAGTTGAGGACGAGGAAGCTGTGAAATCAAAGCCTCATGCCAAAGTCTCATGACAATCTCCTTTCAGTAAAGTCGAATGTTGCAAGTAGGTATTTGGATAACGATCAAGCAAGTCTCTCGTCTTAGCAATTAAGTCTTCTTGGGTGGCATGACCAGAGTGATAACGCTCCAGTAAAAACATATAATCCTTGCGTTCAGTCTCCGTTGCTTTCTTCTTGAAATATCCCCAAATATGCTGAAAGGTATTGCAAACCTGACCCCTGTGTTCTGGAATCTGACAGGCACGATCGATCAGTTCTTGAACATGACTTACCTCCACCTCTTCATTCTTCAAGTATTGGCGGATCTCATTGTAAATATTGCTGGAATGACTCAAAACGAGGTATTTGTTTCTCGCCCAGAGTTGCTGACAAAGGGCACGTTGGTTGTTATTTTCCATATTTCTCCTTACTTTCTACTAGTTCCCCGGAAATATGGAAACAAAGTTATATCTTAAAAATGAGCGAATTATGAGCGAATAAAGAGTGTTTTTTGTAGAGCCTGATTTTTCTAATAAACCTTGATTTACAAATAGTTGGAGATAACGACGAATGGTTGCTGCACTCAATCCTGTCAATTCTTGTGCTACTGCATTTATTATCTGGTAATGCTCTATAAGATAAGACTCTAACCCATCCGCCCCATACGACCGTTCCCATCCTCAAAAGAGGGAATAATTTCTAACTTAAAATGCACAATAAACCGTTCATCTCTTAGTCTATTTCTAAATCATGTTGCCCAGCTAATAAGAGATTTTCAAAAAATCGTTCCAAATATTCTGTTTTTTTCTGGAATAGCTTCGCATTGTCTAGAACAAGAGCATCTCGAAAATACTTTGCATTTTCTTGGAAGGGTTTATTGTCTACTTGAAATCCCATAGTTCTAAGGTACTTAATCAAAAATACTGTTATGGTTCGAGTATTTCCTTCTCCAAAAGGATGAATTTGCCAAATACCTGAAATAAAAGTCTTGATATGCTTCACTACCTCAATCTCGGATTTTCCTTGATAGTCAAATTGACTTTCCTGCTGAAAATCATAGGCCAAACTATCTGCTACCGTACGAAAATCATCATAAATGACACTGTCTCCATTTAAAACAGCCTCACTTTTTGTAATGTTGTAAGAGCGGTATTCTCCCAAGGGAATGCCATGTGGTAAGAGACCAAAGAAAAGTTCTCTATGAATCAATTTCAATGTTGTTGGAGCAAATTTAAAGGCATTAGAAGACAAGAGTTCCACAATTCTCATAGCAACAAGGTCTGCTTCTCTTGTACTATCATCCTTCTCTTGGTGATAAGTCGTTACTTGGTCATAAACTTCTTGATAAGTCAACTTTCCTTGAGAATTTTGCTCTGCTAGCTCTCTCATATACAGCGACGGCTCTAGATTATCTACCTTTTGTAAACCAAATCCCGTTTCCCATAAGTCTAACTTGGTCTGATAAGAGAGGCTGGGATTATCAATTTCATAAGTCGGTGTCATGGTTTTCCTTTCTAGACAAAACTTTAAGTAAAATCTTTATATTCTATTCTACCATATTAGACTAGTTAGATTTTCCTGTAAATTGTCATTTCTTATAAAACTATCTCTTGATGTGAATAAAAGACTGTATCAGGAATTGATTACTCGGAGTCTTAGACAAGCTCATTTTTGCTTTACAATCTCCGCAATTTTTACATCGTAGGCATTTTGAAGATTGAGCCAAGTTATTATCGAAATATTAGTAATCTTTGCTAACTTCCGAGCAATATCATTACTAATTGATTCCTCACCATTCACTAATTTACCGAGCTTCATTTCAGAAATTCCTAAACGCTCTGCAAATTCTTTTTGCGTTACGTTATACTCTTTAATCAACTCTTCAACATACTGACCTGGATGAAAAGCAATCAGGTCTTTAGATTCAATAATTTTATTAGTCATAGTGATTGCTGACCTCCTCTATTTTTAGGATTTCGATTTCAACGGAATTTGGAAATACCTTTTCTAAATCCTCTTCACAAAATTCTACAATCAACCTATTTGTTAAAATTAAATTATCTTTTATGTAATTTAATTGTAGCATCTTTTGAAAATAAAAACCAACCAAACATAAATTTGGCTGGTTCTCTTACACTGATTCTAAACTACTGCAATTTTTGATGTTTCAAATGCAAATCGATTTTTAATTAAAGAATTAATTTGCGAATTTGAATTAATAATTTTTAAATCTTCTCTAATTCGCTCAAATGAATAATCACTTAATAAATTAATAAATGCTGAATTAACAAAAGACGTACTTACATATGGAACCGATTCAAACGATACAACGACTGTTTGATTCGCTTCAAATGCTCTTTTTATTTTATCAAGTATAATAAGACCCGATTGATTATCTGAATAATTGTTCACAATATTTTTCACTTCAATCGTTACCATGAAAATTCCTCCTCTTCTTCTAAGTCATATAGATGTTCATTAGACACATCAATTACTAATTCGAAAAAAGTACCTGGATATGACTCACTAAAAGATTTTGATTTAACAATTTCGTTGTTAAATATTTCAATCATACCACAATTTGAAAGAATTGTCACTCTAGAAACTTCATTTTTTGTTAAAGTATTCATTATATTAGACAAGCCTGCACCTCTATTTTGTGGTACTGATTGAGAAGAAACTCCCTCCTGTAGTGCATATTCTATCAATTTATCATCCGATAAATCTCCATTAAATTTTTCACGAATAGTCGTCGGTATTCCCACACCAAAATCTGATACTGAAATAATGATTTCGTTCTTTTTTGGATAGTGCTGGCCAAAGATACAACCTATCTTTTCAGTTGAATGATCAGATATATTATTAAATATCTCGTCAATAGCTACACAAATTGATGAAAAATCATTTTTTCTCTTCGTCTGTTTCTGCAACCATATCATGAGATCTGATTGTTTCCATTGATTAATTCTACTTGTTTCAACATGCTTCAAAGTCAATGTTGTAGTTCGTAAATTAGGCTTTTTAAAAATATCCTCTTGACCAAAATTCTTAAAGAATCCACAATCAGATAAATAATCCATCACTTCTCTATTTTTAACATTGTCAGTATCAGTATCAACAACAAATGTAACCTCTATCTTCTTGTTTTTTTCAGCCCATTTAATAATATTACTCAAGGAAACCATGCCAGAAGGTTCAGAGAATTCAATTCTTCTCATATCAATTTTAATCTCTGAACCAATTTCTGAATTAGTTACGTAATCTCTAAATTTAATAACAACCTCTCTGATTGATTCTTTATTTAAATGCTTAGGAAGTACAATCGTATCCATTTATTCCTCTTTTCTTTCCCCTACTCCACCTTTACCTGTCCATTCATCAGCATTGGCAAGAGCCAATCGCGAAGTTGGGTAAGTTCTTGGTTTTGAATATTATTTAATTTGATTGTTTCATAGTTTTGTTTAACTATCGTATTGAATTTTTCTAAAATATTTTCTTCAGGAACAATTATATTTAAGTCATATAAAATTGAAGAAGTCATACTCGGGACTCCCGTTCCTGTATTTAATTTATTAAAATCAATATCTTTTACTGAATAGAATACATACAGTGCAGAATTATTTTTATTAACTTCTGAATAAAACATCGTATCTACAGTCCAAAATTCCTCATTTACGTACATTACATTATTTAATGTACCTTTTCTTGGAAAGAGAATTGATTCTCCTGAATACAAATAGTCTGCAACTGTTCTCATAATCCCACCTGAACCATATACAGCAAACTTACCATCTTGCAAGTGCTTATGATCTTTACCATTTTTAATTGTGAGAAAATACTTCAACTTCTCCACTCCCCATCCCTCTGGGATTTCGCGTTTAAGTTCTGGGTTATAGACCATCTTTCCGCCTGATGATTTGTAGGGTTTGCCATTCTGGTCTGGGAAATCAAACTGCACAAACCAGTAGTCATAGAGGGTCTTGGACATGGCTTCCAACTCTTGGTTGATTTGGTTGTTGGTTTGAATCTTATCATCTAACAAAGTTAATAAATTAGAGATTTTACGCTGGTCAGCAATACTAGGAAGCTCAATTTTAATATCATCAAATGTTGATAAATTTATTGTGTTAAATACACTTCCTTGACTTTTGTTAAGTAAAACATCAACATAATTTTTTAGCCAATAATATAAATAATCTGTATCTAACTTATCTTTCTTTCCTCGTAATCCAAAACACGATTGGTTAAATGCCATTGGTTTAGTTAACTGAGCAATTGCTCCAACTGTTCCTCTAGCAGAAATTATCAAATCGCCTTTTTCTAACATCTTTGTATTACTATTGTTCAAACCTAACTCAGTAATTTTTTTAGATGCAGAATTAACATAGCGATTTGATGAATTAAAATCTGCTACAGCCAACCAATCAATGTCTCCATCCCAAAATTCTTTTACACTTGTTTTTGGAGTTCCTCCACTAATTATTGTCACAACATCACTAAGTTTCTCACTCATACTTGATCCCCTTCATTTGCTCTTCAATCTCCTGCTCCAAAGCATGCGATTGCTGGAAGAGGTCTGAGAGTTTGTTTTGAAAGGCGGTCATCCTAGCTTCAAACTCTTCTGCTGTGATATCCACATAGTCAATCTTGATGTCAAAGTATTGGCCTGCGCTAAGAGAGTAGTTTTTCTCCTTGATGTCCTCATAAGAAACAGTGACTGAAAAGTCCTCGACGGCTTCCTTCTTGATAAAGGTCTCGACGATCTTTTGCTCTTCTTCTGGAGAGAGCACGGTCTTTTGGTTCTTGCCTTCCTTGACCTTGGTTCCGAGGTTTGAGGCATCAATGAGGACGACTTCGCCCTTGTTTTTCTTATCGATAAAGAGGATGGAAACGTTGGTTCCTGTTGTCGCAAAGATATTAGACGGCATGGAAACAACACCTGCCAGCATTTGATTATCCACCAAGTGTTGGCGGATGGTCTTGTCAATCCCTGACTGGGCAGTGATAAATCCTGTCGGCAAGACAACAGCTGCTTGACCGTCTGGCTTCAAGGAGTAGATGATATGCTGAATAAAGAGCTCGTAAATCGCCATCTTGTCCTTGGACTTGGCTGGAACCTTTGGAACCCCTGCAAAGAAACGCTCACTGGCTTCTGGCAAGGTCTCCACTTGGTCACGCCACTCTGAAAAGTCCAGCTTGAAAGGAGGATTAGACACGATATAGTCCATCTTTTCAGGATGACGGTTAGCGATAATGGTATTCCCCTGTACAATATTATGTATGGAATGTTGCAGTCCGTTCAAAATCAGATTGAGACGGAGGAGATTGGATGACTTTTGCGAGATATCCTGACTATAGACAGTGGTCTTATCGACACCGATGCGACTAGCCAGGTTCATAAGCAAGGTTCCAGAACCAGCAGACGGGTCATAGATACGCACGTTTGATGGCTGGTCATTTCCCACAAGAATATCAGCAATAATCTTAGCCACTGAGTGAGGCGTGTAGTACTCGGCATACTTGCCACCACCGTCTTTGTTGTAGTCCTTGATCATATACTCAAAGAGAGTAGAGAAAAAGTCGAAGCCTTGTGAAAAAATAGTCTCATCAAACTTGACGCGTGCAAGGAGATTGATGATGGCTTTTGCCACTTCGTTACGCTTACTACTATCTGAGATGGTATCTGTAATCAAACGCTCGTCAAAGAGACGAATAGCCGTATCTCCGTCTGTATGCACAGAGAAGATATCGTTATTATCAATGGCGATCTGGTTGAGGGTATTTTCAAAACTCTCGTAGAAAGTCGCTTCATTTTGCTGACGGTGAAGCGTTTCTATCAACTGGTCTGGCTTGAGCCAAGCCGTACTGGTACCGATATCCTCCAAGAGCCAGTCATAGTCATCTTCACTCATTGCTAACAAGTTTTCATAAGTGTTGGATTCATCCAGCACCTTGGCTTGATATAAAAACTTATCATTTAAAAACTTGTAGAGGAAGGACTGGGTGAGGAGTTTGTACTCACCCGCTTCTCCTCCTAGTCCTGCATGGGTAAAGACCGCTTTCAAATCATCTACCAAGTCTTGGACTTGGACTTTATATGTTTCATTCATTAGTGTTGGTATTCCTCTTCATATCCTTCAAATAACGACTCGACGATATCGTTAAAAACCTGTCTTGTCAAATCACTTGCAGATTGGTTGGTTTTCATTGCAATTCGGGCTACTTCTCGAATCAATTTCTTGAAGAAGTCCTCATTATCAAGTACTCCTTGATTTTGACCGATTTTGTGGTCCAGTACAACTTTAGAATCTTTAATGACATGATAAACTGCTGGGTACTCGCTTACCATAGTCGAGTTGGTCACGTGTTTATAGGAACGCGCCGCCATTTCATCTCCGCCAAAATTCATCGTCAAACGTCTCATATGAGTATGATAATCTTCCACTGACTTAAAGAGGTCTTCATACTCCTTTTGGATTTCTTTGATGTTTTCCATAGTATAGCCTTCTTGCCCATGAATCAGATGCTTTTTCATGATGCGCTGGAATTCTTCGTAGAGAGAGACCCACTCAGGATCTTTCTCATCACGCTGTTTTATGATGCCTCCAGCAACTCGACGCTTCAAATCTTCTAGGTCATTGGCTGCTAGACGGAGTTCTTCCTCCGCAATCTTGACAAAACTAAAACTGGTCTCAGACATGGCAAGATTTAAAAGAGTGCGACTAGAAAAGTCATCTGGCTTATCTATCAGTGACAAGGTCAGCAAGCGTCTTGAGATGACATTGAGCAGGGTTGCAATCTGAGCAATATCAATCTGCTTAATCAAATGGTCATAACCGAGTAAGCGGGCGATATTATAGTACTGCTTAACCGATTCCAAAGCTTTTCGTAGTTCATTTAGTTGCTTTCTATCCTTGATATCATCAATTGATTGAGAAAAGAACTCTAGATTAGAGGTTGGATAGTCCATTAGGATGCGCTCTGTCTTGCTTAGTTCCTGAGAAATTTCCTCAGCTGGCACAAAGAGCGAGCCAAACACATCCTCTCCATTTTCCCCAGTCAGGCTTGTATCATACTCTTGATTGAGTTCTTCCAGATAAGCACGATTAGTCTTGTCAAATTCTTTAGAAATATCCGCAAAATCAACTACATAGCCAAAGAGATAGTCCTTGTAAGGACGATTCACACGAGTCAAAGTCTGGAGAAGGTTATGAGCCTTAATCTTGCGACCTAGATAGAGACGCTTGAGGCGAGGCGCATCAAAACCTGTCAGGAGCATCGAATAGACGATAATGAGGTCAATCTTACCTTCTTTATAGGCATCCACCTTTTCCTTTTTCTCTTCCTTGTCTCCCTCATCATGGAGGATGAGAGCAGAGGTCAAGTTGGTTGTTCCAGCCTTTCGTCGTTCTTCTAACTGCTTTTCAAGCTCACGCGCCTGCTTGGACGAATCACAGACAATCATACCACCAATAGACTGGTCATCAAAAATCAGACCGCGCGCACGATTAAAGTCCTCCAGAATAAAATCAAGCATTGGTTCCACATAGTGCGGATGAGCAAAGATATCTTCTTTGGATAAATCACCACGTTGGATTTCTTCATTGATGGCTCTGAGATTATCTTTATAGGACGTCTCGATATCTTCTCGCATGAGACGCAAGGTAAAACCATCATCTATAGACTGGTTGTAGTAGTATTTATGGATATAATCCCCAAAAATATCACGTGTGGTCGCATGACTTTCCTTGGTCTTACCATCTTTCTTGTAGGTAATCAAGGGGGTCCCAGTCAAGGCAATCTTGATCGCATTGGTATCTGCCTGATAGAGATTTGGCAGGTAGGAACCTCGTTCGTTATAAGAGCGGTGAGCTTCATCGATAAAGTAGATATTTTGACGATTGAGATCATAGCCAGAGCGATCGGTCAGGTCTGAATCATCTTTGAACTTCTGGATATTGACAACGGCGACATCATAACCATCTTGTTTTTGATTGAGTTCTCGAGGATTGTTGATGCGCTTAACTTTTAGACCTCTTTTGGTAAATTCCTTAAAGGCTTGGTCTGCCAAATCCAGGCGATCAACAACAAAGTAAAACTGCGGAACAATCCCCTGTTTTGAAAAATAATTGGTCAGATAGCGGATATTGAAGAAAGCCAGGGCAGTCTTACCTGAGCCCTGTGTATGCCAGATAACACCTTTTTTGACACCTTTTGCGATGGTTTCTTCGATAGCACGAGTTGCAAAATACTGCGGATAGCGCATGACATGCTTCTGCAATTGTATATGACCTTCCTTGCTTTCTTCCTCTACATAAACCAGCCCAAAATGAAGCATGAAAAGCAGGCGTTCTTTTTGATACAAAGATGATAAGAAAGTATTGCAGGGAGTGTTGGGCTGTAAGTTTGTTGTAAATTCTGGTTGAGATTTGAGAGCAAAACGCTTCACATCTTCAAGGACGAAATCAATTTGTTCATCTCTTAAAGGTACAATTGAATTCAGAAAATCTACTTCTCTTTCTTCCTTGAAAGCATTAAACTTGGTTTTTGAATAGGCATTTGAACCGTAGTAAGAACCCTGTTTTTGTTGACCTTGGCCACTGATATAAGGCAAATTATCAGATAGAGCTATCAATTGAGTAATATTGTTAAAACGACGGAACTTACGATTTTCAAAACGGTATCTGGTTCTGTCCTGTTCTGACTGAATCCCTGTCTTTCCATCTCGGATAGCATTGGGTTGTTTAACTTCGATATAAGAAAGAGGAAGTCCATTGATAAATACAACTATATCTGGACGAAATTCATCTTGCCCATTTTGACAAGTGACTTCAAGCGCCAGATGGAAGGTATTGGCTTCAGGATTTTCCCAATCGATATAAACAGCACCTTCTTGTCCCTGTATCCTTTTAAAGAAGGAGCGCCCTAAATCATTTTGATCCAGTTCCAGCTTGATATTGGCCAATTCTCTCTCAAAATCTTCATCTGTTAAATAGTTATTAAATGTTAAAAATTGCTCCTTAAAAACAGATACAAGAATATTGGTATCTGGATCTCTTTCTGCAATTTCCTTCCCATTGCGAGGAAGATAGGTATAGCCCATACGCATGAGATGCAGAGCTGCTGGGATTTGTACTCTTGTTAATTCAGAAAAATCTTTTCGTCTTGCCATAAAAACTTCCTTTTGCTAGTCAGAACTGTCTATTTTTACTAACAATATCTTTCAGACTATCTCTTCAATTTGTCTCATAGTTAATTATCTATTATATCATGTTCCGGCCAGAAAACGCTCACTTCCTTCTATTTCAAATCACTTTTGACCTTTTTCTTAGTAATGATGCGGTCGTTTTTGTTGGCTAGAGATTTGAGTCGAGCTTCTAGCAGGATTTTTCTCCCTACTTCGTTGCGGGTGTAAACGAGTTGGTAGTTGCCCAGATATGGTGCGACGGCATCTAGGAAGAGCTGGGCATCTTCCTTGCGTTTTTCAAAAAGGCTAGGAACCACAAAATACTTGGACTGACCTGCTGGTGCTTTTTTAGCTACTAAGAGGTAGCGTTGATTGTCCACGGGAGCAAAGAATTCTCCTAAAACCTTTGAAAAGAGCTCCTTATCTCGCATGCTGCCACCTTTTAGATAGGCAAATACGTTAAAGCTTTCCTTTTCCTCCTCGACCTGCACGCGCGACTGGTCATCAGACAAATGCCCGGCAGTCACCATGACTTTGCGAATAGCTTCACCAATCTGGCGCAAGCGTTTATAAGGACTCTTGTAGCTGTAATAGCGAAAGGCTGTGATAGCTAGGAAGAGGA
This sequence comes from Streptococcus mitis, assembly GCF_000722755.1. GTDB lineage: Bacteria > Bacillota > Bacilli > Lactobacillales > Streptococcaceae > Streptococcus > Streptococcus mitis_CM. The sequence goes on from NZ_JPFY01000014.1 coordinate 25,758, forward strand.
CACAAAGAGCTGTCAACCATGGCAAGGCAAAGAAGGTTAGTCGAACGACATAAGCTAGGAGACTAATGGCAAATACCATCCGAGCATAGCGAAGCCACTTTTCAGCATCCGCTAGGGCGAGCAGAGGGATTCGTTTGCTGTCGGTCGCAACTTCATTGACAATCTCAATCTTATCAGCAACAATGAGAGATTCCTGCCATTTTTTACGTAAGGAGGCGCGATCCTTGGATAGTTCCATGATCTTCTCGTTATAGTCTTCGAGTTTCTTTTTCTTAAATGGAAACTCAGGAAAGTTTAAGCGGTCCAAACCTGTTTCAATTGTATCTTCCTTATAGGACAAGCCAAGGAAATGGTCCATACGACGGGCAAGAGTTTGTAGGTCCTGATAAGGATTGAGGTCTTGTTCTTCTTGATCCTCCTTAGAAAAGACTGGATTTTTGTAAGGTTTGATGGCTACTAGGTGCCAGATATTGCTGGTCTTATCTGGATGTCCTGACCAGATACGAATGGCACGGCCCCGCATTTGATTGCTGAGCATAAAGCTTCCGACAAAACTTCCGAGGATGAGAGAGTTGACGCAAGGGGCATCCCATCCTTCTCCCAAGAGAGACTTGGTTCCGACCAAGACCTAGATAGAACCACGTTGGAAGAGCTCGGTCACTGCTGCGACCATCCCCTTAAAGCTGGATGGAAAGCCTACTTGGAGATAAGTACCTTGATCGAGTTTTCCAATGGCAGAGAAGCTTAAGCTAGTGTTTGGGATGATTGCTTCAAGTTCTGCCTTGACACTAGCAGGTATGATCACGACACTACCAGAAAGGACTGCTATCGGGACAGACAAGCCCTGCTTTTGTGCACTTCTGCGAATGGTTTCAAAGTAAGGGAGGACACCTAATTGCGTGATTGGTGCTTGGTCATCTCCCAGATAACTGGCAAAATCCTTACGGATATAGTCCGCCAAGACCAACTGTCTCAAGTCCTTTCCTAGACTGGCATACTCGGTTTCAAAGATAGATGCAATCCCAACTAGTTTTCCTAGAGATTGGTTGAGGATTTGGTCATTGGCCTTGGATTTGACCAAGAAAACCTGACGTTTTTCAATCAGTCCTCTTGATTTCAGTTCTGCTTCTATCTTTTTCTTTGTCTCCTGCGGATCCTCATACCAGTCAGGAGTCTGATAGAGAAGGCCTTGCAAGAGAACTTCTAACCAATAATAATTGAGAGCAGGCAAGCCTTCAGCTCCCAGTAAATCTCGTAGATGCTTGGGTATTTCCTGTTTTTGCGCTTGTAGATAAATGAGGAGCGCTGAGAGATACTTGGGATCTTCAAGAAGAATATCTGCAGAAATTTCCCCTTTGAGAACCTTGGAACTCCGAATCAACTCTTGAAAGTCAGGATCAAGGACTAGTTGACTGACATACTGCCACTTGGTGTCTTCAAACTCTTCCAAGCGCTTGTCCTCTTCCTTGGTCGGAAAACAGATATAGACAAAGTCCTGATGAGGGCAAAGAGTGTCTTCCTTAACCAGTTCTGGCACTGTGATTTCTTGGTCAATCTCCCCACACATCTGGAGATAACGATCCCAGAGTTCTGGTTCACTGTCATAAGGCGGTGTCGCAGTGAGAGAGATGACTTGCAGTTGCTGGTAGTTTTTACGGAAGTCTTCTAGACTTTTCCACCATTCATTTCTCAAGTGATGGCATTCGTCCAGACAGAGAGTTTCTACACCCCTTTCCTTGAGTCTGCCAAGCAGGTCAAAGCCTATAAAGTCCTCAACCTCCCCATTATCTTCTTGAGATTGCACCTGTTGCATAGCACTGTGAAAGGCTTGGTAGGTAGCGATGGTGATTTGCTTCATGTCCTTGAGATTTTGAGACACGAGACTTGTGACCTGGTTCTCATCCTCTAAAAAGGCCTGGCGAATCCTATCCACCCATTGTTCTCGGATGGTCACCGTCGGTACCAAAACGAGAGCAGGCTTATCAAAGCGGGCAATCAACTCGATCCCTATAGTTGTTTTCCCTGAACCTGGTGCTGCCACCAAGTGAACATGCCCATCTGCTTGGTATTCTTGGAAGTTGTCCAAGACCTGTTTTTGGTAGTTGCGCCAAGTCCCATTAAACTTTAATCCCAACATGATTCTTCCTCAATCTAATTTAGCATTTGATTATTTCCATTTTACCATAATTATTCTACCTCTAGACACTCAGATAGTTTAAAACCGTAAATTATGGTATAGTAGAAATATACTATCTATGAGGAGTTTACATGTCACAGGATAAACAAATGAAAGCTGTTTCTCCCCTTCTACAGCAAGTCATCAATATCTCATCTATCGTCGGGGGAGTCGGGAGTTTGATTTTCTGTATTTGGGCTTATCAGGCTGGGATTTTACAGTCTAAGGAAACCCTCTCTGCTTTTATCCAGCAGGCAGGTATCTGGGGTCCACCTCTCTTTATCTTTTTACAGATTTTACAGACTGTCGTCCCTATCATTCCTGGGGCCTTGACCTCGGTGGCTGGGGTCTTTATCTACGGTCACATCATCGGGACAATCTATAACTATATCGGCATCGTGATTGGCTGTGCCATTATCTTTTATCTGGTGCGCCTCTATGGGGCTGCCTTTGTCCAGTCCGTCGTCAGCAAGCGCACCTATGACAAGTATATCGGTTGGCTGGATAAGGGCAATCGTTTTGACCGTTTCTTTATTTTTATGATGATTTGGCCCATTAGTCCAGCTGACTTTCTCTGCATGCTGGCTGCCCTGACCAAGATGAGCTTCAAGCGCTATATGACCATCATCATTCTGACCAAGCCCTTTACCCTCGTGGTTTATACCTACGGTCTGACCTATATTATTGACTTTTTCTGGCAAATGCTTTGACACATAAAAAATCCGTTTGGTTTCCCAAGCGGATTTTGTGCTTTATTTTGAAACTTCTTTTGCAAGGACAAAGTTTCCAAGTGTGGCAGAACCATTTCCTGCGACTGCTGGAGTGACGATGTAGTCACGCACATCAGGTACTGGTAGGTAACCGTTGAGAAGAGATGTAAATTTCTCACGGACACGGTCCAGCATGTGTTGTTGAGCCATGACCCCTCCACCAAAGACAATCACGTCTGGGCGGAAAGTCACTGTCGCATTGACCGCAGCTTGAGCGATATAGTAGGCTTGAACATCCCAAACAGGATTATTGAGTTCAATGTTTTCCCCACGAACACCTGTACGAGCTTCCAAACTTGGACCAGCTGCATAGCCTTCCAAACAGCCTTTGTGGAATGGACAAACACCATTGAATTCTTTTTCAATATCCATTGGGTGTCTAGCCACATAGTAATGACCCATTTCAGGGTGACCCACACCACCGATAAACTCACCACGTTGGATAACACCAGCACCGATACCTGTACCGATTGTGTAGTAAACCAAGTTTTCGATACGGCCACCAGCATTATTACGGGCAACCACTTCACCATAAGCAGAGCTGTTTACGTCTGTAGTAAAGTACATTGGCACGTTTAGGGCGCGACGAAGGGCACCAAGCAAGTCCACATTTGCCCAGTTTGGTTTTGGAGTCGTTGTGATAAAGCCATAAGTTTTTGAGTTTTTATCAATATCAATTGGACCAAATGAACCAACTGCAAGACCAGCAAGGTTATCGAATTTCGAGAAGAACTCAATGGTTTTATCGATTGTTTCGATTGGAGTTGTTGTTGGAAATTGTGTTTTTTCTACAACGTTAAAGTTTTCATCACCGACAGCACAGACAAACTTTGTACCGCCCGCTTCCAAGCTTCCATATAATTTTGTCATGATAAACCTCTTGTTTTTATTTTCTTTATTATAGCATATTTCGAAAGTCTAAATTTCTCTATTTTTTAGATTTTCCTCTGTAAATCTTACCATTCAAGCAAAAACGAACAAACATGTCATTTGTTCGTTTTCACATTAGAGAGGATTGATTAGATTTTCACTTCGATCACAGCATCCCCCTTCGCAACTGAACCTGTTGCGACTGGAGCTACTGAAGCGTAGTCAGCTGTATTTGTAACGATTACCATTGTTGTATCATCAAGTCCCGCTGCAGCGATTTTGTTTGAGTCAAATGTTCCAAGAACATCGCCAGCTTTAACCTTGTCACCTTGAGCAACTTTTGCTTCAAAACCTTCACCATCCATAGATACAGTGTCAATACCAACGTGGATCAAAACTTCAGCACCATCAGTTGTTTTCAAACCAAAAGCGTGTCCTGTTGGAAAGGCAATTGAAACTTCAGCATCAGCAGGTGCATAGACCACGCCTTGGCTAGGTTTCACAGCGATACCTTGTCCCATAGCTCCACTTGAGAAGACTGGGTCATTGACATCCGCAAGAGCGACAACATCACCAACGATAGGAGTTACAAGTGTTTCATTTTGAAGAGCTGCTGGAATGTTACCAGTTGTTTCTTCTTGGACCAAACGTTCTGTCGCTACTTCAGTAGCAACTTCTTTTTCATCCTCATAACCAAACATGTAAGTAAGAGCAAAACCAAGTGCAAATGATACAGCTACCATAAGAAGGTATTGGGCAAGTTGTCCGTTACCAACATAAAGCATTGTACCAGGGATGATGGTGATACCACTACCATTACCAGCAAGTCCAAGGATAGAAGCCAATCCACCACCGATTGCACCAGCAATCAATGAGAGGAAGAATGGTTTACGGAAGCGCAAGTTCACCCCGAAGATAGCAGGCTCTGTAATACCGAGGAAGGCAGAAAGAGCAGCTGGGAAAGCAAGTGTTTTCAGTTTTGGATTTTTAGTTTTAACACCAACCGCAACAGTCGCAGCACCTTGAGCTGTCATAGCCGCAGTGATGATAGCGTTGAATGGGTTAGCATGGTCAGCAGCAAGCAATTGCACTTCAAGCAAGTTGAAGATGTGGTGCACACCTGACACGACGATCAATTGGTGAACCCCACCAATCAAGAAACCACCAAGACCAAATGGCATACTGAGGATCGCTTTTGTAGCGATAAGGATATAGTTTTCAACAATGTGGAAGACTGGTCCGATGACAAAGAGTCCAAGGATAGACATGACCAAAAGTGTCACAAATGGTGTTACCAAGAGGTCAATGACATCTGGAACGACCTTGCGGACAGCTTTTTCAAATTTTGCTCCGACAACCCCGATGATGAAGGCTGGAAGAACGGAACCTTGCAAACCAACAACAGGGATGAAACCAAAGAAGTTCATAGCCGTTACTTCACCACCTGAAGCGACTACCCAAGCGTTTGGAAGTGAGCCAGAAACAAGCATCATACCAAGAACGATACCAACGGCAGGATTTCCACCGAATACACGGAAGGTTGACCACACAACCAAACCTGGCAAGATGATGAAGGCTGTATCTGTCAAGATTTGTGTGTAAGTTGCAAAGTCTCCTGGAAGTGGCATTTCAAGAGCATTGAAAAGACCACGCACACCCATGAAGAGACCTGTCGCTACGATAACTGGGATGATTGGAACGAAAACGTCACCGAAAGTACGGATAGCACGTTGGAACCAGTTCCCTTGTTTAGCAGCTTCTGCTTTCATGTCATCTTTAGATGATGTTGGTAAACCAAGTGCAACAACTTCATCGTACATTTTGTTTACTGTACCAGTACCAAAGATGATTTGGTATTGACCTGAGTTAAAGAAAGCACCTTGAACTTTTTCCAAGTTCTCAATCACTTCTTTATTGATTTTTCCTTCATCTTTGACCATGACACGAAGACGAGTCGCACAGTGAGCTACACTGTTGACATTTTCACGTCCACCCAAGGCATCGATGACTTTTTTTGCAATTTCCTGATTGTTCATTTGCAAAAATCTCCTTATATAAAATTTTGTTCTTGTTTGAAAGCGATTTTATTCGCCCTACGACTATTATTTTATCATGTTTTAGAAATATGTCAAGCGTTTTGCAGAAAAATATTCTATCCACTTAGTGGACACGCTTTAGATTGATTGTTTTTGACTATTTTATCAGGAATTCCTTGAAAAAATAAGTTTAAAATCTTTGTTATCAGGATTTTATTTCATTATCTTTCATCTTTTCTTGAAAAGTTGATTGATTTTCTGGTTTTGATTTGTGATAAACGTTTGACAGTTTTTTCTCTTTTTTAACATAAAAGACTTGCTTTTTCAACCGAAAACGGTTACTATTAAAAGTGATAAGATTTTTGGAGGAATGAATGAATGGAATGGACAACTGAGCGTCGTTACAGACTCTATCAAGATTGGACGCAAGAAGAAATTCAAAATATTAAGAAAAATATGGCACAATCTCCATGGCATACTCATTACCATGTTGAGCCAAAAACAGGACTTCTCAACGATCCAAATGGCTTTTCTTACTTTGATGGAAAGTGGATCCTCTTTTACCAGAATTTTCCTTTCGGTGCAGCCCACGGTTTGAAATCTTGGGTGCAATTGGAAAGCGAGGACTTGGTTCACTTCACAGAAACTGGTGCCAAAGTTTTGCCTGATACTCCATTAGATAGCCACGGTGCCTACTCTGGTTCTGCCATGCAGTTTGGTGATAACTTGTTCCTATTCTATACAGGAAATGTTCGCGACGAAAACTGGATCCGTCACCCATACCAGATTGGGGCTTTGATGGATAAGGATGGCAATATTACGAAGATTGACAAGATCTTGATTGACCAGCCAGCAGACTCTACAGACCACTTCCGCGATCCGCAAATTTTTAACTTCAAGGGGCAATATTATGCCATCGTCGGTGGACAGGACTTGGAGAAAAAAGGCTTCGTCCGTCTCTACAAGTCTGTAGACAACGACTATACAAACTGGCAAGCTGTTGGCAACCTTGACTTTGCTAACGACCGTACTGCCTACATGATGGAATGTCCAAATCTGGTCTTTGTAGGGGAACAACCTGTCCTTCTCTACTGCCCACAAGGATTGGATAAGAACGTTCTAGACTACGATAATATCTTTCCAAATATGTATAAGATTGGGGCTTCCTTTGACCCTGAAAATGCTAAAATGGTAGATGTATCTCAACTTCAAAACATGGACTATGGATTCGAAGCCTATGCAACTCAAGCCTTCAACGCTTCTGATGGACGTGCTCTAGCTGTTAGCTGGCTTGGTTTGCCTGATGTTTCATATCCATCTGACCGTTTTGACCACCAAGGAACCTTCTCTTTGGTCAAGGAACTCACTATCAAAGACGGCAAACTCTACCAATACCCAGTCGCAGCTGTCAAGGACCTTCGTGCTTCTGAAGAAGTCTTCTCAAATCGTGCTCAAACCAATAACACTTACGAACTTGAACTCAGCTTGGAAGCTAATAGCCAGAGCGAGATTGTCTTACTAGCTGATCAAGAAGGCAAGGGACTTTCCATCAACTTTGACCTTGTAAATGGTCAAGTGACAGTAGATCGTAGCCAGGCTGGTGAACAGTATGCCCAAGAATTTGGAACTACACGTTCTTGCCCAATCGATAACCAGGCTACTACTGCTACAATCTTCATCGATAACTCTGTCTTTGAAATTTTCATCAATAAAGGAGAAAAAGTATTTTCTGGTCGTGTCTTCCCACATGCGGACCAAAATGGTATCCTGATTAAATCTGGAAACCCAACTGGAACTTACTATGAATTAGATTATGGTCGCAAAACTAACTGATGTCGCCAAACTTGCAGGCGTCAGCCCTACTACCGTTTCTCGGGTTATCAATAAAAAAGGGTATCTCTCTGAGAAAACCATCCAAAAAGTCAATGAAGCCATGCGAGAATTGGGCTATAAACCCAACAACCTAGCTCGTAGCTTGCAAGGAAAATCAGCTAAGTTAATCGGTTTGATTTTCCCCAATATTTCCAACGTTTTCTATGCAGAATTGATTGATAAGCTGGAACACCAACTCTTCAAAAATGGTTATAAGACCATCATCTGCAACAGTGAGCACGATTCTGAGAAGGAACGCGAATACATCGAAATGTTGGAAGCCAATCAGGTGGACGGCATCATTTCGGGTAGTCACAATCTAGGAATCGAAGACTACAATCGCGTGACAGCACCAATTATTTCCTTTGACCGAAATCTGTCACCAGATATTCCTGTCGTCTCCTCTGACAACTACGCTGGTGGGGTTCTCGCAGCCCAGACCTTAGTCAAGACAGGTGCCCAGTCTATCATCATGATTACAGGGAATGACAATTCCAATTCGCCAACTGGGCTACGCCACGCTGGCTTTGCATCTGTTCTCCCCAAGGCACCTATTATCAATGTTTCCAGTGACTTTTCTCCTGTCAGAAAAGAAATGGAAATCAAGAATATCTTGACCCATCAAAAACCAGATGCCATCTTTGCTTCGGATGATTTAACAGCTATTCTGGTCATTAAAATCGCTCAAGAACTGGGCATTTCTGTCCCAGAAGAACTCAAAGTCATCGGCTATGATGGGACTTACTTTATCGAGAATTACTATCCTCATTTGACAACTGTGAAGCAACCTTTGGAAGAGATTACCTGCCTCACTGTTGACCTCCTCTTGCAAAAGATTGAAGACAAGGAAGTTGCAACAACTGGTTACTTTTTACCAGTTACACTATTACCAGGAAAAAGTATTTAAGCACAAGAAAACTCAGACTGCCTTCGTCTGAGTTTTTTATGATCTTAGGTTTTCTAGATAACGCTGGGCAGTCTCTAGATTAAAGGTTTTATCTGCGATGAGGCGCTCGACTAAGGGGGCTACCTCGGATTCACTAGCACCTGCGAGAAGTGCCAAGGATTTGGCCTGCAATTTCATGTGACCTTGCTGAATCCCTGTACTCACCAAGGCTTTCAGGGCCGCAAAATTTTGGGCAAGTCCGATAGACACGATAAGCTGGGCTAATTCTTTGGCAGAAGGATTTCCCAGTAGTTCGTGACTGAGGGCTACACGAGGATTGAGGCCGATAGAGCCACCCTTGGTTGCTACAGGCATAGGAAGAGTCATTTGACCAACCAATTCTTCTGTCTCCAAGTATAGACGCCAAGAGCTGAGACCTTGATAACGGCCATCTCGACTTGCAAAAGCATGGGCCCCGGCTTCGATGGCACGCCAGTCATTACCAGTGGCAATCAAAATGGCATCAATACCGTTAAAAATCCCTTTATTGTGAGTAGCAGCTCGGTAAGAATCAGCCTGCGCAAACTGACTAGCCAACGCAATTTTCTCTGCAATCTCTCGTCCTTGATCCTTTTGGCGGCTCAAGTAGCGAAAGGCGATGCGACAGCTTGCAGTCACCAGAGAATCGGTCGCGTAGTTGGAAAGGATTCCCATAAGACTCTGCCCCTGACTGAGTTCTTCTAAGACTGGTTTCAAGGCTTCCAGCATGGTGTTAAGCATATTGGCACCCATGGCTTCCTGGGTATCGACATGAAGATAAACAACAAGAAAGTCTGTTTCACCTTTGATCTGCTCTACATGCAAATCACGCGCCCCACCTCCACGTTTAACGATAGAAGGATAGGCTTGATTAGCAAGCTCCAAGAGTTCAGCCTTCTTGCTGGCAATCTTAGCTTGCGCTTGTTCAGGATCATCAACTTGATAAAGGGCTACCTGACCAATCATCCGGCGCTCATGAACCTGAGCAGTAAAGCCACCTGCACGCTTGATGATTTTACTGGCATAGCTGGCCGCAGCAACCACGGACGGTTCTTCTGTCACATAGGGAACTGTGTATTCCTGACCGTTAACGAGAACCTCTGGGATCAGCGAATAAGGCAGAGAAAAAGTTCCCACTACATTCTCACTCAGCTGGTCTGCCACAGTCACACTAATCTGTTCATCCTGCTCCAGACTCGCTTGTCTCTCAGGACTAAGGAGCGCCTGAGCTTTTAACAGCTCGAGGCGCTCTTGGTATGATTTTTTAGAAAATCCATTCCAACTTATCTTCATTATTTTTCAACCTTGCTATAACGGCGTTGGTGGTCAACAATTTCAACCAAGGCAAAATCTTGATTTTCATAGCCAGCAAACTGGGCAGAATTTGTTTCATCTAAGTCTACTTCCTCAAAGAAGACTTTTTCATAGTCAGCAACAGACAGGGCAGTTCGTTGGTTGAGCTTATTCAAACGGTCTTTATCCAGATAAGCTTCATATCCTTCAACCAATTCACCACTGAAGAACTCAGCCACAGCACCACTTCCGTAACTATAAAGGGCGATTTTATCCCCAGCCTTCAAGCTATCTGTATTTTCCAAGAGAGATAAAAGTCCAAGGAAGAGGGAACCAGTGTAGATATTCCCCACCTTTTGACTGTAGAGAATAGACTGGTCAAAATGCTTTTGCAAGAGGTCTTTCTTCTCTTGAGACAGGCTCTTATCCATGATTTTTTTCAAACCTTTTAGAGCCAATTTAGGATAAGGCAAGTGGAAACAAACAGCCGCAAAATCATCCAAAGTAAGCTGGTAGCGTTTTTGATATTCAAGCCAAGTCGTTTTCAAACTATCCAAGTATTGCTGGGTAGAATAGACACCATTTACATAAGGAGTTGTTGAGTAATTTGGACGCCAGAAATCCATGATGTCACGAGTCTGAGCCACATTGTCATTATTAAAGGCCATAATGCGCGGATTTTGTGTAATCAACATGGCCACACTTCCAGCACCCTGAGTGGGTTCTCCTGGAGTTTCAATACCATATTTGGCAATATCACTGGCAATGACCAAGACCTTGGACTCTGGAGAATTTTCCACATGCAGTTTTGCATAATGAAGGGCCGCTGTCGCTCCATAGCAAGCTTCTTTAATCTCGAAACTACGAGCAAAGGGCTGGATGCCCAGCAAACCATGCACAAAGACGGCCGCAGCTTTACTTTGGTCAATTCCTGACTCAGTAGCCACAATGACCATATCAATTTCTGCTCTTTCTTGCTCAGTTAAAATAGAATCACTTGCACTAGCTGCCAAGGTCACGATATCCTCAGTTAGAGGCGCAATACTCAATTCCTTGAGCAAGAGTCCTTTGCTTAATTTTTCAGGGTCAATTCCCCTCGCTTCTGCTAAGTCTTGTAATTTCAAGACATATTGACTGGTCGCAAAACCAATCTTATCAATACCGATTGTCATATTTACCTCTGTTTTATCATTCATTGTAAAAAATCGTTCTATACTATTTTATCACAAATAGCAGTAAAAGAGAGAAAAAAGACTTGATTCACCAAATCAAGTCGCTTATTATTCTAACCATTATACTGTTTTCGTAAGTGAGAATAAAGTCTGAGAATCACTGTTCCGCTAGCCATGCCAATAGAAATCACCAAAGCCAACATAACAACCAAGGTAGCACTGGCAATGGCGTGACTGTAATCTCCCGTCACAAAAAAGGCAGTTGTCCGATAAGAAAGATAACCCGGAACCAAGGGTGCCAAGATGGCCAAGATAAAGACTACAGCAGGTGTCTTATAAAGAATACTCAAAATCTGGCTGACGCAAGAACCGATAATGGCTGCAATAAAAGTAGCCACAATAACATTGGTCGGTTCCTTGAGCAAAAGATAAATTAGCCAGACAGCCATGCCCAAAATTCCTCCTGGTAAGAGCATAGAACGTTGAACATTGAGTACGATTAAAAAAGTGATGATAGCAAGAAGACTTGCTACTGCTTGTAATAAAAAGGTTGTTAGTGTCATATTAATTCATCAATACCAAGGCGACAGAAGTTCCCGCCCCTAAAGCAAGGGTAATGAGCAGGGATTCAAACATCTTACTCATACCAGAGTTTATGTGGTTGGTCATAATATCACGAACCGCATTGGTCAAGGCAATCCCTGGTACAAACGGCATGACCGCACCAGCTATAATCAAATCTGCCGTTGAAGGAAAACCTGTGTAGCGAGCCCAAAACTGGGCAATCATCCCAAATACAAAAGCTCCAGCAAAGGCCGTCACAAAGGGAATTCGGATAAACTTCTCCACATAGAGTGAAAAGGCAAAGCCAAATAAGGTAGCTACTCCTGCCCCAAGTGCGTCGTAGATATTTCCACTAAACATAATTGAAAAGAAAGGAGCGCTAAAGGTCGCAGCCAAAGTTACCTGCAACTTAGTATAAGGAAGGGGCTGGGCTTGCAAGGCCTTCAATTGCTTGAAGGCTGTCTCTAAATCAATCTGCCCCCCTACCAACTGACGAGAAATCTGATTCACATCGCAGACTTTTTCGATGTTATAAGAAGAGGAAGTCACGCGTTTCATTCGCGAAATATTGGTATTTTCAATGGAGAAAAAGATAGCAGCAGGCATGGCAAGAACATTGCAATCCACAATCCCCTGCGAATGCGCAATGCGGATCATGGTATCTTCTACACGATGAATCTCTGAGCCACTTTTGAGGAGAATGGTTCCTGCTAGCATAATCACATCGATAACGGCATTTAATTCTCTTGATTCTTCCATGCGTTCCTCCTTTTATCAACTCCTTCTATTCTATCACAAATCTGGAATCAAAAAAAATCTTTGCCATGAAATCATGACAAAGATTCGTTTAATCACGAGAATTTTCGTGGTTTCCTTCACTATTTGGTTGAGTCGGAGTAGGAACCGTTCCTTGTTGATTTCCTTGTTGATTTCCTTGCTGGCCACCTTGTTGATTCCCTTGATTTGGAGTAGTAGGTGAACCTTGGTTACCACGTGGAACTGACGTTGAAGAGGAACTTGATGGTGGTGTTTTGGGTTTATAAATCGAAATTTTAATACGTGTGCTGGCTAAATCAATTTTTCCACCCGGTTTTGGACTTTGCTCTACAACAGTCTCCTCAGCTGTTCCTTCAGGAGCAGTAGACACTTCTACAACTTCGATATTAGCTTTTTTAATTCCATATATCTCTGTAAGATTATTAACTGCAAATTCTCGAGTTGAACCAATATATCTTGGCATTGAAATCGAATTTACTTTTTTAGCAACTGTCAAAACTATTTGAGTTGCCTTGCTAAGATCATAGGTTGTTCCTTCCGGTAAACTTTGTTTCATGATTGTACCGGCTTCGATTTCGTTGGATTCTTCTTCCTCAATCTTAATCAGATTTTCTGGAACCTTCTTACCCTTCAACTCTGCCACTACATCACTAGATTTTCGTCCAAGATAATTTCCAAGTTGGAAGGATTGCTGACCAGAAGACACAATCAAATTAATTTTTGTTCCTTCTTTGCGTGTCGTACCAGCGTCAGGATCGGTACGAATAACCCGACCTTCTTCAACCTTATCACTAGCCTCTGACTTCTCCTCGCCAATCTCAAAATTGGCTTTTTTGAGATTTTCCTTGGCTTCCGCCACTGTCTGACCTGCCACATCTGGAATTGTTATTGTGGCTGGCGTCCTAGATAAAATCCATACCAAGGATGCCACAACCAACAAGAAGGTCGCAAATAAAATTGGATAACGTGCTTTCATGCGACGCCGTTTGGTTGGCTTTGGACTAGGTACTGGTTTTTCTGTCTGATGAGGCTGGGGCTTAGGTTGAGGTCTTCCCTCTTGTACCGGAGCTTTAGGAATAGAAGTCAGAGTACTTTGTGGAACTTTAGGAAGAGTCTTGGTGTCCGCCTTAGTCGCATCGTCAAAGACTAGCTTTGGTTCATTACGACGATTATTAGACAAACTACTAGACAAATCCACATACATTTCAGCGACTGATTTGTAGCGATCTGTCAATTTCTTGGCAGTTGCCTTAATAACAACATTTTCTAAAGCCTGAGGCACAGATGGATTTTCAGCTATAACCGATGGCAGTGGTTTCTGGAAATGCTGGAGAGCGATGGTCACTGCGCTATCCCCATCGTAAGGAATATGACCTGTCAGCATCTCATAGAAAATAATCCCCATAGCATAGATATCACTCTGTACAGTCGCTTTAGAGCCACGCGCCTGCTCTGGCGATAAATAATGAACGGAACCTAGCATTGAGTTGGTCTGAGTCAAACTCGTCTCTGCAAAGGCTACTGCAATCCCAAAGTCTGTAACTTTGGCAGTCCCATCTGGGGTCAAAAGGATATTTTGCGGTTTCAAATCCCTGTGAACAATTCCTCGAGTATGGGCTAAGCGCATAGCCAAGAGGATTTGTCCCATGATTCGAACCGCTTCTTCATTTGAAAGAGGGTGATGTTCCTTGATATAGCGTTTGAGGTCTAATCCAGCAACATATTCCATTGCGAGATACTGTTGTCCCTCTTCTTCACCGATATCTGTAATCCGAACGATATGAGGATGGTCCAAATCTGCCATGGCTCTCGCTTCCCGCTGAAAACGAGCCACAGCAATCGGGTCTGTCTGGTAGTTGGTCCTCAGGACCTTTACCGCCACTTCTTCCCCGTCTAGAATCAAATCTTTAGCCAAGTAAACATCTGCCATGCCTCCTCGACCAATCTGTTTGAGAATCCGATACCGCCCGGCAAAAATCTTGCCGATTTGGATCATTCTGTTGCCTCCTCATTAACAGCAATAAGGGCAACTGTGATATTGTCTAAACCACCTGCATTGTTGGCAAAACGAATCAAGGTTGCTGCCTTATCTGCCAAAGAAATATCGCTGGTTACAATATCAGAAATCTCACTTCCTGAAATCATATTTGTCAAGCCATCACTATTGAGTAAGAGATAGTCCCCAGGCTCAAGGGTGATTATTCCAAAATCAGGCTGAATTTCATCTTTTTGACCAATAGATTGAGTAATAATATTTTTCTGTGGATGGCTAGCAGCTTCTTCTGGCGTCAATTGACCTGCCTTAAGCAATTCATTGACCAAAGAATGGTCGCTCGTTAACTGGTGGTATTCTTCTCCACGAATCAAACCGATACGAGAATCCCCAATGTGGGCATAGATAGCCTGATTATCAATAATGGCTACAGCCTCAAGGGTTGTTCCCATTCCTTTATAGGCTTCATTTTGTCCCAATTGGTTAATCCTTTGATTTTCAATCTCAAGGTTGTTAGCAAACCATTCACGCACTTCATTAACCGTATCGATTTGTGTATCAACCCAAGCTACACCCAGGTCTGTTACCGCCATCTCACTAGCGATATTCCCTGCGCGATGACCTCCCATACCATCAGCTAGGATAATCATGGTACGTCCAGCTCTATTGACATAGTGGTTGGCATAGTCTTGGTTATTTGTTCGTTTCTGACCAACATCTGTTAATAATGAAATTTCCATGTGTTAGTTCCTTCCTAATCCGATATCTTGCGAAATTGACTGATGAAGAATCCATCACTTCCATACAATTCAGGTGTGATGAGGATACAGCCATCTTTCATGATATCCTTACATTCATGTTCTAGTGTTACCCGCTCAAATTCAGGATGACTTTCTAAAAATGCCTGTACGACTTGAAAGTTCTCCTCTGAGACAATAGTACAGGTACTATAAGTTATTATACCACCTTTGCGTAGTGTTTGACAAACACTACCTAATATTTCTAGCTGAATTTCCTGCAAGGACGCGAAATCTGCCGTTTCTTTATTGTATTTGATGTCTGGTTTTCGGCGTAGAAGACCAATTCCTGAACAGGGAGCATCTACCAAAATCTTATCAAATGAATCCTGACCAAAAAACTCATGTACCTTTCTGGCATCCAATTTTTGCCTTTGAACCCGATCTACAACCCCCAAACGTTGGGCATTTTCTTGGATTAAGTCCAACTTATGGTCGTACAAGTCCAGAGCAGTAACCTGACCTGTCGTGAGATAAGAGGCTATATGGGCTGTTTTTCCACCCGGAGCCGCACAGGCATCTAGAACCTGCTCATCACCTTGTAAATCAAGAGTGGGAGCAACCAGCTGACTAGACTCGTCTTGGATAGTAATAGCCCCCTCTGAAAATAGGTCATGTCCCGCAAAGTGGCCTTGCTCCTTAACCAGACCAGAAACAGACAAAGGTGAAGCACTAGCTTCCAACAAGGCTTTGATTTCCTCTTTTCGGCTTAAATCAGTCACTCGGATGCTGGCCTTGTTGCGCACCAAAAGACTTTCAAAAATAGCTTGTGCCCGCTCTTCGCCGTATTCTTCCTTGAGCTTGGCAACTAGCCAAACTGGGAGAGAATAGGCAATGGAATCACGCTTGTTTTTTCGCTTGATGCTAGCAATATCTGGCCAACCTTCACGCAAGATACGACGTAAGATAGCATTGACCAATTTTTCACTGCCCTTTTTACGGACTTTGGCCAATTCCACTGCTTCATTGACCACAGCATGATCTGGAATCTTGTTCAAATAGCGGAGCTGGTAGGCGCTCATGAGAAGTAGGACATAGAGCCAGCTGTCTAACTGGTCTCTGTCTTCTATAAAGTGGGACAGGTACCATTCCAGAGTCAGTTTACGGGCCACCGTTCCATAGACAATCTCTGTCACCAAGCCCTTGTCTGCTACAGAAAGTTGGCTTCCCTTGAGATGCTTATTTAAGGCGATGTTTGAGTATGCTTGATTGATAAAAACATCCTCTAATACTGCTAGAGCTAAACTTCTAGCCGTTTCTACTTTAGTCACCAAATCGTTCTCCTACAGTCAATGTCCGTCCAACTCCGTTGAGGAAGGAAGCAATGTCCATCTTAGGTTTACCAGCTGGCTGCACTTGTTTGAGGGATAGAGCCCCTTCTGCCGTTGCGACAATCAATTCTTTCTTACCAATAGAAAGGATCTCCCCTGGATTTCCCTGACCATCTACTGGTAGGGCTTCATAAATCTTAAACCGGTCTCCCTTAAGAAAAGTATGAGCAACTGGCCAGGGGTTCATCCCACGGATTTGGTTGAAAAGTTGACGATTGCTTTTATTCCAGTCCAGTTTTTCTTCTTCTGGCTTGATATTTGGCGAGAAAGTAACCTGACTTGGATCCTGTGGTTCAGGTTTGATGTCACCAGCAATGTAGGCAGGCAAAGTATCCAAAAGCAAATCACGACCAACTAGCGCTAATTTCTCAAACAAGGTGCCGACATTGTCCCCATCCGTGATAGGAATACTGCGACGAGAAATCATATCTCCTGCATCCATTTCCTTAACCATCTCCATAATGGTCACACCAGCTTCCTCATCTCCTTGAATCAAGGCATAATGGATTGGCGCTCCACCACGGTGTTTTGGAAGAAGGGAGGCGTGAACATTAACCGCAAAGTCCATGCTATCAAGGAGTTTACTTGGGAGAAACTGCCCAAAAGCAGCAGTCACAATTCCATCTGCTCCTAGCTTCATAATATCTTCCATCTCTGGACTTCCAGATAATTTTTCAGGTTGGTAGATAGGAAGTCCTGCCTCTTTGGCAGCTTGTTTAACTGGGGTCTCCTGGATCACTTTTTTACGTCCGACAGCACGGTCTGGCTGGGTCACAACGGCTAGAATTTCGTAACGGTCATCTGTCAAAAGCCCTTTTAAGACTGTTGCTGAAAAGTCGGGGGTCCCCATAAAGATTAATTTTGTCATATCTTCTCCTTCTTATAAAAATTGCTGTGGCTCATGGTCAATGCTGAGACGGAGCTCACTATTTTCCCGTTCTTGAGTCAAGGCCAAGACCTGGTTGAGGGTCGGCCCCAGCTCATCTTCTAAACGGTATTTAATTAAAATCTGGTAATGATAGAGGTTGTGGGTACGAGCAATGGGTTTTGGCGTCGGCCCAAGGATGTTACTGGTTTCAGACAAACCTGAGCGCAAAATGTTCATAACTTCATAGGCACGTTTGATCACCTCTTCTTCTTTCTTGTGAGAAAGGGTAATGCCAATGGTGAAATAGTAAGGTGGATAACCTAGTTGGCGTCTGATTCCCATTTCATAGGCATAAAATCCTTCGTAATCCTGTTCCTTGGCAAATCGAATAGCATAGTGCTCAGGATTGTAAGACTGGATCAATACCTGGCCAGCTTTTTCAGCCCGACCTGCTCGACCTGCCACCTGAGTCAAGAGCTGGAAAGTTCTCTCAGAAGAACGGAAATCTGGTAGATTCAAGGCCGTATCCGCATTGAGCACTCCGACTAGGGTCACATTGGGAAAATCCAAACCCTTTGCAATCATCTGAGTACCTAGTAAAATATCCGCTTCCCCTCGCCCAAACTGGTCAAGCAAGGCTTGGTGACTGCCTTTCTTTCGAGTCGTATCCACATCCATCCGCAAAATGCGGGCCTGGGGAAAGAGTTCTGCTAGCTCGTCATAAGCCTTCTGTGTTCCCGTCCCGTAGTAACGAATACTGCGGCTCTTACAGTTGGGGCAAACATGAGGAATGTCCTTTGAAAAACCACAATAATGGCAGTTCATGGTCTTGGTATCCATGTGCAGGGTCAAAGAAATATCACAGTTGGGACACGTATCCACCGTCCCACACTCCCGACACATGACAAAGCTAGAATAGCCACGGCGATTGAGCATGAGAACCACCTGCTCTTTTTTAGCTAGACGGTCTTGAATGGCTTCTAGCAAGGGAGGTGTAAAGTTTGATGTCTCATTCTGCCCAATATAGTCTCGAAAGTCAATCACTTGAACCTCAGGGATCCTAGCTAAAGGATTGGCGCGTTGGGTCAGACGTAAATGTTGATAAACGCCTTTGCCAGCCCGAGCACGGCTTTCTAAGCTTGGTGTCGCGGAACCAAGAACCAATGCCGCTTGATTGTATTGGGCCCGTAAAACAGCCACCTCTCTAGCATGGTAGCGGGGATTACTGTCTTGCTTATAAGTCGCTTCGTGCTCCTCATCGATAATCATAACACCTAAATTTTTCAGCGGAGCAAAGATGGCTGATCTAGCACCAACAACAACTTGAGCGTCTCCACGCTCGACCTTGCGCCATTCATCATACTTTTCACCATTGGATAAGCCTGAGTGAAGAATGGCCACTTTCTCACCAAAACGAGCAATAAAACGCTCCGTCATTTGTGGAGTCAAGGAAATCTCAGGTACCAGCAAAATAGCTGTCTTGCCCTTGTCCAAGGCCCCTTGGATAATCTGCAAATAAACCTCGGTCTTCCCACTTCCTGTAATTCCTTGAAGGAGGAAGGGTGGTTGATGACTACCAATCGCACTGACAACCGCATCACGCGCCTGCCTTTGTTCTGGATTCAACTCCAAAGGCTGACTTGCTTCAATTCCTTCAAAATAAGCAGCCGAGCGTTGAACTTCCTTTTGGACTATGGTCACAGCACCTTGTTCCACAAAGAAGTTGACTTGCTCCCGTGAATAGGACTCTAACAAACTAGCCAAGGAAGCACTCTCAGGATGAGAAAGCAAATAGTCTCTCAATTCCAACTTTTTCTTGGCGCGTGCAGAAATCTCGACACCTTCTAATAGAGCAAGATTCACCTCATACCAAGACTGGGTCTTGACCTTCTTTTGATCAATCGCCTGATATTCTAGACCAAGCAGGCCTTTTCTAGTTAATCGCATCATTTCAGCTTGCTTACCTAAATCCAGAGAAGAAAAGGCAAGCGAAGCTTCTGAACCAAACAAGCGCTCTCGGTCTTCCTGACTCAGACCTGCCAGAGGATAGAGAATCTTATCATAGCTGGAGTTCAGAAATCCCGGTAACATAGCCTTGAGGATGGAGATTTTATAGGAGAAGACGGACTTGCGGAGCTCTTCAGCTAGCCAGAGTTGTTCTTGCGTGAGAACAGGAGAAAAATCCAGCACCTCAGCAATATCTTTTAAATCTTGCTCCATCTCTTCCTCATCTGATTGAGAATCCAAACCAAGAACAATCCCTTGAATCAGGCGATTACCCTTACCAAAAGGTACATGGACCCGCATCCCAACTTCCAGCATTCCCTCAAATTCCTCCGGAATCCTATAACTATAGGGCTGGTCCGTCTGCATCAAGGGCACATCTACAATAATCTTGGCTATAGCCATCTTCTCACCTCCTCCTTGGCAGTACATTCTTGCAATAGAAAAAATAAGATTGAGTCCCCCCAACCTTAAATTTTTTCACCATCTTCTTTTTCTTTAGCGATTTGCTCTTTGATTTTCTTTTCTTCTTCTTCTTTGCGGCGTTTTTCTTCTTCGATACGGCGACGCACTGCTTCACGTTTTCCCTCTGGATCTGGGTGAATTGTAACGTTTCCTGATTCGATTTCTTCTAAAGCGCGAAGAGTTGATTTTTCAGATTTGAAACCTTGAGTAGCTGGCGCACCTGCTTCCAATTCGTGGGCACGTTTTGCTTCCAAGATTACGAGTGAATATTTTGATGGAACCTTGTCGAGCAAGGTATCAATAGAGGGTTTTAACATCATTTGCTTGTACCTATTTTCTAAATTTTATCGGGTAGTTGGAGACTTTGGTAACATCTCCTGATAGTGACCAATGACACGATCCACACGGAAGTGCTCTGCTTCGATCACACGTTTGACACGCTCAGCAGCTAGGGGCACCTGATCGTTGACAATCGCATAATCATACTCACGCATAAGGGCAATTTCTTCCTTGGCCTTTTCGATTCGTTGGGCAATCACTTCTGCACTGTCTGTTCCACGTCCTACCAAACGATCTTGCAATTCATCCAAATCTGGTGGTGTCAGGAAGATAAAGACAGCATCTGGAACCTTTTTCTTGACCTGAAGAGCGCCCTGAACCTCAATTTCAAGGAAAACATCGATTCCCTTGTCCAAGGTTTCATTGACATAGGTCAGAGGAGTTCCATAGTAGTTGCCGACATATTCTGCGTATTCCAACATCTGCCCTTGACGAATCAGATCTTCAAACTCTTCACGAGTACGGAAGAAATAGTCCACTCCGTCCACTTCACCAGGACGTTGTGCGCGTGTCGTCATCGATACAGAGTATTGAAATTGGTTTTCAGAACTCTCAAAAATCTCTCTTCTAACCGTTCCTTTTCCAACCCCTGAAGGACCAGAAAAAACGATTAGTAAGCCTCGGTCTGCCATTGTGTCTCCTTTAGTCAGTCTGTGAAATAACATTTCTCTAGAATAATGGCAAAAAGCCAGATTATCCTTTACAGTCTTTCTATCTAGTGTAACAAAAAAGCAGTAATTTTTCAACTGCTCTTTCTTATTTATTTAGCATAATCTACTGCACGAAGCTCGCGAATCACGGTTACCTTGATATTTCCTGGGTAATCGAGATTGTTTTCAATTTTCTCACGAACTTTGTGAGCCAAGATTGTGACTTTGTCGTCCTTGATTTGTCCTGGATTGACCATGATACGGATTTCACGACCTGCTTGAAGGGCAAAGCTATTTTGTACCCCTTCAAAGCCGTTAGCAATTTCTTCCAAATCATGGAGACGCTTGATGTAGCTTTCAAGAGACTCACTACGAGCACCTGGACGGGCCGCACTCAAGGCATCTGCTGCAGCAACGATCACTGCAATGACACTTTCTGCTTCAACATCGCCGTGGTGACTAGCGATCGTATTGACCACAACTGGGTGTTCCTTATACTTACGAGCCAATTCCATACCGATTTCAACGTGGCTACCTTCAACCTCGCGGTCAATGGCTTTTCCGATATCGTGAAGGAATCCAGCACGACGGGCAAGAGCCGCATTTTCACCAAGTTCGCTGGCCATAATACCAGCCAACTTAGCAACCTCAATCGAATGACGCAAAACATTTTGTCCATAAGAAGTACGGAACTGCAAACGTCCCATAATCTTCATCAAGTCTGGATGAAGGTTCGGCGCACCAATTTCATAGGCAGCAGCCTCACCATATTCACGGATCTTATTGTCAATCTCTTGACGGTTTTTCTCAACCAACTCTTCGATACGAGCTGGGTGGATACGACCATCTTTGAGCAACATTTCCATTGTCATACGGGCAATTTCACGACGAATCGGATCAAATCCTGACAAGGTCACCACTTCTGGTGTATCGTCGATAATCACATCGACCCCTGTCAAACTTTCAAAGGTACGAATGTTACGACCTTCACGACCAATAATGCGTCCCTTCATAGTATCGTCTGGCAGATGAACCGTTGAGTTTGTTGACTCCGCTACATATTCACCAGCAATACGTTGCATAGCTTGAACCAGGATGTCCTTGGCCATTTTGTCAGAGCGTTCCTTAACCTCTTGCTCAGCTTCGCGAATGCGACTGGCAATCTCCTTGGTCAAGTTTTCCTCTGTCTGTGCCAAGATAATATCTCGTGCTTCTGCCTGAGACAGGGCACCAATACGCTCTAACTCTGCTTCTTTTTGTCTTTCGACTTCCTCTAATTGCTCTTCACGCGCATCAAGGTTTTTCGCTCTATCAGAAATACTTTGTTCTTTTTGTTCAAGTGTTTGTTCTTTACTCGTCAAATTGTCGTCCTTACGGTCAAGGCTAGTAGCTCTCTCTGTCAAACGACTTTCGATTTGTTTGAGTTCCTGACGTTCTGATTTGAATTCAGCGTCCACTTCTTCACGGTATTTTCTGGCTTCTTCTTTGGCCTCCAATAGTGCTTCTTTTTTAAGAGACTTGCTTTCACGCTTGGCTTCATTAACAAGTAAATCTGCTTCACGCTCAGCTTGTCCACGTAAATTAGTTGCTTCTTGTTCAGCATTTAGAAGCATCAACTCTGCAGCCTCTTGAGATGATTTCATCTTAGCTGAGATGCTGACATATCCAATGACTAAACCAATGATGACGGCAAAAACAGCAATCGCAATGGTCATGATTTCCATGTTTTTACCTCATTAAATTTGTTTATCGAATGACATACATTCTTTAATATTCTATCATAAAAAACCGATTTTCACAAACCCAAATTGAAGAGTTTTGTGTGAATTTTGGACAAAAAGATTTCTAGTTCAGCTATCACTTAATACTAATTTATCTAGAGGAATATGATTAATTGTAATTTGCCCTTTTGATTCTAAAGGTAGGCATTTTATAAAGTCTTGATAGCTCGCTTCCGCCAATTCATCTATGTTAACAATTTGATAATTATTTTTTATTCTATCATTCAAAATATCATAGTAAATTTCAACTAAACAGTATTTCGTCTCACCACAAAGTACTTTAGTACAATCATAATACACTTTGTTGTCTGTTTTTGATATAAATATCTTACTTAGTCCTACTTCCCATAAACATGATAACAATTGAAAATAATATATATGTTCGGTGTAAATAAAATTAGAATATATCTCTTCCTCTGAAGTAGGTAAAGAATCCATAAAACATAAACTTGCAATCTTCTCTAACATTTCAAAATGAAAATATGCGTCTAACTCATAGGACTGGTCACACTCATCTACTTCATAAATACCATCAAAAAATGATGCTAGAATACTATCAGTTCCCAAACGATCATTCAAATAATCAACGATATAATCGTATATATCATTGTTAAACAATGGTAAAAGTTCCTGAAATATATGATTATTCTCAATTATATTTGAAAGTTCTTCTAACGACTTCTGGAACTCTCTCAAACTTAGTTTTTTTAGTTTTGAATCTTTATTTTTATCTTCTACAACTCTTTCACCTATATCTACATAATGAATTTTAAAAATCAATGATAACATTTTTCCAAAGTCATCATCTCTCAATTTACTCTTTTTCAAAATATTATCTATGACTTCTTCTGCAGATACCATTTTATTTTGATTTAACTTAAATTTACTATAAATGAGATTCTTTGCTGACCCTATTTCCTCACTATTTAAAATTACAATAATTTTAAATCTTTTATTCTCAGAAAGATAGTCAATATAACCCAATAAATCATTGTAATCTGAAGGGTTATCTGATGTTTCTGCATATGAAACACGCTCAAAATCATCAAAAATAATGATAGAATCTCGCTTCATCAAATCCGTTCCAACTGTTTTAAAGAACCATTTAAAAACTCCTCCAACAAGTGGAATAAAGTCCAAATTTCCGAGTATGGATTGTTTTTCTATTTCATTGATCAATATTTTCTCGGCTTGTTCTCTTGTTTTTATCCCAAAGCAGGAAATATAGTAGATTTCTTTCTTTTTATAAATTTGATTTTCAAAAAACGTCTTTATAAAAAATGTTTTCCCACTTCCCCAAGAACCATCCAACCAGAAGACATTATGAATAGAATCTGAACTATTTAAAAACTCCACCAGATGAGTTTGATAAGGATAGTCATCCAAGTCATATTCTGGAAATAGCTCCGGATCCAGTTTTTTATAACTAACTTTTTTAAAAATTATATCTAAAAACCAGAACAGTATTGTTGGTATAGTCAGTGCTAACAATATTATTACACGATTCTCATACAAAATTGAAATAGTATCTTTTAAAAAATTATAATTAGATACAAATTTATAAATAGGTAAAGCAAAGCGTTTAAATTGTTCAATCTCAAGTGCAAGATAGAGTACCCACGTACTGGCTATAAATATTTTGTACCATTCAACAACTCTAACATTACTACTCCATGATTGCCTTTGAAATGGATATTTCAGTAGCTTTTTAAAATTCAGAAAAAAATTAAGAATCCTCGTCATTATATTTTTCATATATACCCCTTTTAATCCATATTATCATGATTATACCACAAAATAAGAGTTATAAAGCGGATTCAAGGGACAAGAATTGTAATCACTATACTAAATTTCTTTGCTGATTTTTTGCCTTAGGAAATCTGTCATTTTCCAAAAAATTTTATCTTCAATTTACTATCTAAAATTTCTAAAATAAAAAAGCCTACCTTTCAGTAGACTTAGTTTGTCTCTATTCTAATCGGTACCCTTCCAAAATTCTGTTCTGCTATACTTGGATTCCCCAATTGGTAAATCTGGTCTGCCTTTTGAGTCATAGCATCCCAAGGTTCTTTACCAATTCGACTGACTAGATTTACCTCCCCTTTCAGAGACTTGAGATGTTGTCTGCCTTTTTCAGTAAATCCAAGGACATGAATGGCTTCTGGCAAATCACTTTCTCTAGCCTGCACCAAGATATAGGTTAAGATACGTCTAACACGCGCCTTGGTGTAGCGTTTGGTGGCAACCGCCTCGACCATTTCTTCTACAGACTGTGCTGTTTTAATAGCTTTCTTAATGCGCACTGCCATTTCCTGATTGACCTGATAGATAGTGGTTAGGTCTGGATTGGACAAGATTTGATAGCGGAGCATAGGAAAATAGTCTTCCCAGCTCACCTTACTAGCCTGCTCAAAGAGGGCAACAGAAGGCATAAAGCGTTCTAAGAAATCTTGGTCTGACTGATGCTTGCGCAGAGCTGTCGCCGAGGCAAAATCCACATCCTTATCCACAGAATGATAGCCAGCCCCCTGGCGCTGAATCGGATGTAACTTGATATTTCGTCCAGCAACCGACTTGGCATAGGCGAGAGCAAGAACATGATTAGGCGTATTGCCTGAAAACTCAAGACCAGCAAATTCCTTCCACATGGCTTGGGTTTTCTGGGGATAGGAAAGGGAATCAGGTAGATTTTCCACAAATTTCTCCATCTCTCTACCTTTCTCTGTGTATAAGTCAGCGATTTTCTGGTAATCCAGAACTTCCTCTGTCCCAAAGGCTAGAGTATCAATCCCCAACTGTGTTAAGATATCCACAGCTCCTTGGCCAAAGAAATCTGCTGCCTGAACACTGACTAAAAAGGGTAATTCCACTACCAGATCCGCTCCATTTTCCAGCGCCATCTGGGCCCGTGTCCACTTGTCCACAATAGCAGGTTCTCCACGCTGCATGAAATTTCCAGACATGGCAACGATTTTCAGTCCCTCTGCTTGATCCAGCAGGTATTTATGGCCATTATGAAAAGGATTAAACTCCGC
This sequence comes from Streptococcus mitis, assembly GCF_000722755.1. GTDB lineage: Bacteria > Bacillota > Bacilli > Lactobacillales > Streptococcaceae > Streptococcus > Streptococcus mitis_CM. The sequence continues at coordinate 51,476 of NZ_JPFY01000014.1, forward strand.
GATAATACCCGTGATGGTCATGCTAATCTCCCTTTCTAATGACGAAATCTACGATACCACTCAGGCAATCTCCCTCTCCAGTTAAGCCATTGTTTTTCTCCTACTGGAAGGATTTCTGCTAGTTGTTCATTACTATAATTCTTTTGTAGTTCTGGATAAGCTATCAACATAGTTGGTCTATGGCATCCTGCAACCGTCATTGGCCATGTTCCATACATTAGCATATGTCGGATATCATCCTCCGATTTTATTTCATTTACTAACATATCAAAAAGTTCCTTAGACATATCGTAAACAACTAACTCTGAAAATACGGTTCCTTCTTCCTGAACATAAAAGTATTGCCCATCTTTTTCCCAAAGCGTTCCATTTTGACGGATACGATTAAACTGCGAAACTTCTTCCCAAGAATATTTTGATCGAACCATATCAACCTCCTACTTCTGCGCGACAAAAAACCAACGGGTACTAGTTTCTGTCGGTTCCTTGTCCTCAAAGTCCGCATAGAGTTTGAAGGACTTAAATCCAGCCTGTTCCAGCAAAATATCATAGGTCAAGACTTCATAGGTCCGCTCCTCATGCACTTCATCGTGGCGACTAAAGGAACCGTCAGCCTCCTTGATAAAAAAGGTCAACTCATGCACGATGGAGTGAGGCGCCGCATCCTCATAAGTATCCCAGAGCATTGCAAAATCTTCTGCATTTTCATGATAAGAATAGCCTGGAAAAACTTCATCTGTCTGATAGGTCGAATGCACATCAAAGATGAAAACTCCATCTTCATTAAGGGCATTATACACTTCCTTAAAAACATCCCCTACTTCCACCTCATCCTGCATGTAGCAGACAGAGTCTGAGTAACACGTGACAAAATCATATTGACCTGCCTTGGACAAATTCAGCATATTGCCTTCAATAAAATCAATCTTTTGCTTGGCTGAAGAAGCTCTCTTCTCAGCAATCTTCAACATATCCGCACTCAAATCAAGCCCAGTCACATCAAAACCAGCCCGAGAGAAGCGCACAGATTGAATTCCTGTCCCACAAGCCAGTTCCAAGAGTTTCTTTCTCTCCTTGGTCTTAGGCAAATGACGAAGCGAAAAATCCGTCCATCTATCGTATAAACTGTCGTCCATGACTGCATCATAGACCGCCGCAAAGGTTTCATAAGTTGCCATAATTAAGATACAAAGAGCGTTAAAAGCAAGGAGAAAATAGGAAACTTTCTGCTGTATCGTCAGATACAAAGGAAGTTTATCTTTTTCTCGCAGCTTTTAGCTCGTGTTCAGTTTCGAGATGAACAAAACACGACGCCCTCACCTTTCCATCAATTTTCTAAAATAAGCAAAGAAACCCAGTTGACTACAACTGAGTTCAATTGTACACTATAGTCTTTTCGTTTGCTTTTAGTACTAGGCAACGAGTTGCAGGCATAACTGGAGTTAGGCAAAACGAGTTAACGCCGTAATAAAAGATAAAGGAAAAGACTATAAAGCTTCAGATAAATCTACAGAATGCGCCTCATGCCATAGTTTTTCTAGGTTATAGTGGGCACGCATTTCTTCTGAAAAGACATGCACAACGACAGCGCCGAGGTCTAGTAGGACCCAGCCTCCAGCTGCATCACCTTCGATATGGCTACCTTTAAAGCCTGCATCAGCTACTTTTTCACGGATGTTATCAGCGATAGCATCCAACTGACGGCTATTCATTGAGCTAGTGATGACAAAGTAGTCCGTCACACTAGTCAAATCTTGTACATCAAGTGCGAGGATATCCTCTGCACGTTTCTCATCAGCCGCTTTCACGACTAGTTCTAGTAATTCTTTTTCGTTCATTTAGTCCTCTTTTTAGAAAATATGTTTGTAATCTAGGACATCTGCAAAGCGATTCTCCCAAATGTCCTCATAAAATTCATTTATCGTTTCTGCTGGAATATCATCCCCATCAAAGGTTGTGACAGCACCTTCTGGAATAATCAGCTTATAGCCATATTCAAAGGCAACCTTGACAGAGGTATCCACACAATATTCTGTCTGCATGCCACATAAAACTAATTTTTCAATCCCCTGTTTATCCAAGTATTCTTTTAAGCCAGTTTCTTTGAAAATACTATTATACTTCTTCTGAAAGACCTTTTCATCAGGTTTTCGATTTAAAAGCGCAGATAACTGCCAATCTTCTGATGTTTGAGCTTCAGGGGTCTCAATGTGTTGAGCATAGATAATTTCGATATTCTTGCTTCTAGCTTGTTTTTGTAAATAAGAAATTTTTTCCAATAGTCTCTCTGTCTTAAAACCTGTTTCCACTAAAATATTTTGTACATCAATAATAATAAAAGCCGTCTTCATTTAGTCCTCTTTCAAATAGTGCACAAAGGCGTTATAGGTTTCAATGGTCTGGGGATAGATAGGGAATCCCTGGTGAGCCAGATGCTCCACGGTGCGAGCTGTTTCGTAGGCCACCGCCTTATTGAGCGATAGATTCGCAATCTCACGTGCCTGGTCCACTCCAGGAAAGGCTCGATTATGCTCAATATAGTCTGCGACATAGATGACCTTATCAAGATCGGTCATCTGACCAGCCCCGACTGTATGGATTTCAATGGCTCGCAGGATTTCAGAATCATGCAAATTCAAATCTTCCTGAATCTTGTAGATGCCAACCATGCCATGCCAGACATTATTGCCCCAGTTTTTGAGATCAGAATCTAGCTGGTAACGGTCAATCAAATCCAGAAATTCCTGATCTGACAGCTTTTTAGCATAGTCATGAAGAAGGCCTGCAAGACCTGCTTTCTCGACATCAACTCCAAAGCGCTGAGCCAGTTCTATGGCTGCACTCTCCACACCCAAGCAATGGGTTAAGCGTTTCTCAGGTAGAAGCTCTGCCATTTTTTCCAACAAAGTCTCACGAGAGCAGTTGATATAGTCTTGATAGGTCATCAGTAGAGTCCCTCCTTCTCGATGTAGTCTAGCACCGGCTGAGGTAGGAGAAAGTTGGGTTTCCGACCTTGGGCAAGGAAGTCACGCACCATGCTGGACGAGATATCCATGAGAGGCACATCCACCCAGATAACGGGATAGGAAGTCCCTGCCTTGTAGCGTGGGCGCTGAACTCCCACAAACTGAACCATATCTACCAGTTCATCAATTCGGTACCACTTAGGCAGATAGTCCACCATATCGGCACCGATGATAAAGTAATAATCCGTATCTGGATTCTTCTCTGTTAAAATCTTCATGGTGTCGTAGGTGTAGGAAATACCCTTACGCTCTAGCTCGATTGTTTCAATGGCTAGCCCTTCAATCCCCTCAATCGCCAACTCAAGCATCTTGAGACGATGGTGTTCAGGGATTGTTTCCTTTTTATCTACATGAGGAGGTTGGTATTCAGGCATGAGCAGAACTTGATCTAGTCCCAACTGCTGGCGCACTTGATCCGCAACGATGAGATGGGCATTGTGAACAGGGTTAAAATTCCCCCCTAAAATCCCGACTTGTTTACGTTTTTTCTCCTTGATTTCTGGCTCCAACTCTACCTTGGTAAAGGGAGTCAATAGTTCGATTGCCATAGGCTAGTCTCCTTTATTTCTCTGTAAAAACAGTTATTTGGAGTAGGTTTTTAGATTTCTTTGACTTTTTTAGAAATCTTGCGATTTTCTTTCTTGCTAGATTGTTTAAACAAAATCAAGATGCGTCCGATTTTTTGGACAGTATCCACACCAATTTCTTCTTCCAAGATTTCAGCTACTTCGTGGATATTTTCATCTGTATTTTGCAAGAGCGTTACTTTAATCAATTCGCGGGCGTCAAGAGCTTGACGAACGCTGGTTTTGATTTGGTCGTTCAGTCCATTTTTCCCAATTTGGATGATGGGTTTGAGGGTGTGTGCCTGACTGTTGAGGAAGGCACGTTGTTTTGATGTTAATGACATAATTTCTTCCTTGTTTTTTTGATAGTTATTTTAGGTGGTGAGGGACGGTCGGAACTAATTTTTCAAAGATCTCATCTTTGAAAAATGGATTTCCTGACCTCACAATTGAGCCTAGGTCTCAATTGTGCCCCTTACCAATCTAACGATTGGCAAGACACCACGGCAATAACTATCTTTTTATGAGCTCACTTTGTTCGCTCAGTGATTTCATTTTAAATAATTGCTTTTCGTGTGACGACGGCGACGCCTTCTGGTGCCCAGACAGCGACTTTTGCTGTGCCTGTTACGCGAATCCAACCTAGGCCTGAGATAACTAGGTCTGTCTTGTCCTTGATGGTAAATACATGTTGGACTAGTTTTGGAAAATCTTCTTTTTCCTTGCTATTTGGTGGTGTCAGAAGGGTTCCTACATGCTTGTCATAGAAAGCACTAGCTCCTTCAAGCTTGGTTCGGTGGAGTTTGAGTTCATTATCAAAGAAGGCTGTGAATCCTTGCTTTTCACCCGCAATGAAGTCAAAGCGTCCGAGACCGCCTAGAAACAGTGTTTGTTCAGGATTTAGCTGATAGGTTTTGGGTTTAATTTCCTTTTTAGGGCTGACATACTTGAGGTTTTTAGCCGTCAAGTAGTGAGCCATCTGGTGGCGGTGGATAATTCCCGGCGTATCGTAGATATAAGAACCGTCGTCAAGCGGAATCTCAATTTTGTCCAAGGTTGTCCCTGGGAAGCGCGAAGTCGTGATGACATTCTGATCACCCGTGATTTCTTGAATGATGGCATTGATGAGGGTTGATTTTCCAACGTTTGTCACGCCAACAACATAGACATCACGGCCCTTACGGTAGTGTTCGATTTTGTCAATGACTTCCTTAATAGCATGTTTATTTTGTGCCGAAGTTAGGACGACATCCACAGGACGAAGCCCTTCTTCGTGGGCACGTTCCATGAGCCACTGGCTAATCTTACCTGGTTTAACAGACTTGGGCAAGATATCTTTTTTATTTCCAACCAGGAGGACATCATTGCCCGATACAAAGCGTGGCAAGCCTGGGATAACAGAGCCATTAAAATCAAAGATATCAATGACATTGACCACTAAGGCATCACTATCTCCCACCTCGTGCAAGAGCTTGAGGAAATCATCGTCCGTCAACTGGACATCCGTGATTTCATTGTAGTGGCGGAGACGGAAACAGCGTTGGCAATAGACTTCGCCAGTTTCCAAACCTTTTTCAAGTGCCGACTGGGGGGTAAAACCAAGACCAGCCTTATCTGTCGTCTGAATGGTTGCTCCACAACCAATACAGAGAATTTCTTCCATAGTTAAATTCCTTTTTTATATGTAATCGGTCCGTACTTTTCAGTGATTTTTCGCTTCACACGGCGCTCACGAGCTCGGTTAATCTGCGTTTTGATCGAGTCATGTTGGACCAAGGGTTTTACTAAAATCGAGCGAATACCAGCACGGTGGGCTGCTCGTATATCTGTCATGATCTGGTCGCCAACCATGACCACTTCGCTTTTCTCATAGTGGAATTCCTTCATGGCACGATCAATCCCAAATGTGAAGGGCTTCAAGGCCCAGTAAACGTAGTCAATCCCAAATTTCTCAACTGCTCGTTGGACGCGTTTTTTAGTGTTATTTGATACCACAATGATGCGAATGCCCGCGTCCCGAAGATCATGTAGCCATTGCTTCATCTCTGGCGTCCCGTCAGGGTTGTTCCAAGCAATGAGGGTATTGTCCAAATCGACCAAAACAGCCTTGATTCCCTGCGCCTGCAGGCTTGGGACTGTCAGATCATAAACTGCTTCCACAGCAAAATCTGGCATGTAATTTTCAATCGCCATTCTGGCTCCTTTTCTTAACTTTTTTTCGCAATTTTCCTTAGTAACAATGACAAGACAATCCACAACCCAGCACTAGCCAAACTGATGTAGAGCCAAGCATGGGGCTCATCTGTTAAAGGTAGGGGAACATTCATTCCGAAAAAGCCTGTCACGACTGCCAAAACCGCTAGCAAGACTGAAATGATGGTCAAGGTTGTCAAATTATCATTCAGATTATTGTTTAGGATGTTGTTGTAAGATGCTGATAGTTGTTGGAGTACTTGAGAAATCAAGTCTGTCATGGATACCAGCTGATGAGCCTCAATCATGGCATCATCAAACTGTTCTCTCTCAATCTCGTTAAAACTGCGATAGAGGGCATGCCCTTGAATGTGCTCGAGCAACATGCGATTTTGCTTGGCAGCCGCAGTAAGATAAACCATACCAGTCTCCAAGTCGGACAGCGCAAAAAGATTTTTCTTAGTTGTTCGCTGGCGCAAGAGGCCATTGACCTCGTCCTTACTCTTATCCATCTGCTCGATGACAGGATAGTAGGCATTGCTGATGATTTCCAGACTGGCAAAGAGAAACTTGTAAATCGAAAGCATGTCATGACTCTCCAGATAACGGGTCATCTGTTCAATGACATAGGCGTTCTTGGTATTACTAATGGTAATCAGGCGACGATGTTCCACGATAAAGGTCATGGGAAAGGCTTCGTAATATGCCTTATCCTTTTTCAAGTTCAAGACATTGTAGATAAAGGTCACAGTCCCATTTTCGCGGTGATAATCCATGTGGGCGCGTTCATTTCTATCCAGCGCGTATTCAATGGTTTCCTTGTCCAAACCGTAGATTTCAGAAAGGTCCTCTAGTTTTTTCAACTTGTCCAAATCTAGGTTAATCCAGGTACAACCATTGCCCAACTGTTTTTCTAAAAACATCTTCTCTCCTTTACCAAACTCTTTCTATTGTACCATAAATCTGCTAAAATTTCAGGCCTGGTCTGTCCGAGAGAAATTGCTGACAACGGTGATATTCCGATTGGGAACGAAGTGCAGAACATGATCTTCTCCTCTGAGTTGAGTCGTCCGAATGCCGACACTAACAACCTTGCCCGATACAGTAATAGGACCATTTGTCAGAACAACCTCATCTCCTACATCCAGTTGACGTTCAAAGAGGATGAAAAAGCCATTGATGACATCAGACAGAAAACCTTGGGCTCCCATACCAATGGCCACCCCAGCTATCCCGGCTCCAGCAAGCAAACTAGAAACTGGCAAACCCAAAATAGACAAGATACAGTAAAGCAAAAAGAAATAAAGGGTATAATTAAACACATTCTCTAATAAACGTGAAATGGTTTTCTGACGTCCGACATCGTGACGAGACATTTTTAGAGAAGGTTTGACAATTCTCTGCACCATGGTATGGAGCAATTTCTTAGCTATATAAAAGAGTAAAAATAGAAATAACAGAGAAATTAACTTGGTTAAGATATTTTCAATAATCGTTGTAACATCAAGCTTATTGAGGTAAGTTTTAAAAAATTCTTGCATAGAAAACTCCTTTCATTTATTATACCATACTTTCACAAGTGGTGAATCTCCATAAATATTCAAAAATAATAGCCAAAATAGACAGAAAATTCTTGATTTTAGTTCATATTTATACTATAATCATAAACATTACACAACTAAGGAGGTTGTTATGAAAAAATTCATTCATGCTTGGAATAAGGCAAGTCTAATCAAACGGATTTTGATTGGTATGCTTATTGGAGGAACCCTAGGACTGACACTTCCTAACATTTCAGGAATTGGTCTACTCGGAGATCTATTTGTTGGCGGTCTAAAAGCCATCGCACCTATTCTAGTCTTTGCCCTCGTTGCTAACGCCCTTTCCCAACATCAAAAGGGACAAGATAGCAATATGAAAACAGTTATTTTCCTTTACTTAGTGGGAACCTTTGCTGCTGCCCTTATCGCTGTACTAGCAAGTTTCATTGTCCCTGTTGAGATTACCTTAAATAGTGCCAATACAGAAATCGCACCACCAGATGGGATTGGCCAGGTCCTCAGCAATCTCTTGCTCAAACTGGTTGACAATCCAGTCAATGCCCTTGTCACAGCCAACTACATCGGTATCCTGTCTTGGGCAGTTGTTTTCGGTATTGCTATGAGAGAGGCCAGCAAAAATAGTAAAGAATTGCTGAAAACTATGGCTGATGTGACTTCTAAGATTGTCGAATGGATTATCAATCTAGCTCCATTTGGAATCCTGGGCCTTGTTTTCAAAACCATCTCTGATAAAGGAATCGGAAGTCTAGCAAACTATGGAATCTTGCTTGCCCTCTTGGTGACAACTATGTTCTTTGTGGCCTTAGTAGTGAATCCATTGATTGCCTTCCTCTTTATGAAGAGTAATCCTTATCCCCTCGTTTGGAAGTGTTTGCGTGTCAGTGGTGTGACAGCCTTCTTCACTCGTAGTTCTGCGGCCAACATCCCTGTCAATATGAAACTTTGCCACGACCTCGGACTAGATCCAGATACCTATTCGGTTTCTATCCCACTCGGTTCTACTATCAACATGGCCGGAGCAGCGATTACTATTAACGTTTTGACCCTTGCTGCAGTAAATACTTTGGGAATCCCTGTTGACTTTGCGACAGCCTTTGTCCTCAGTGTAGTAGCAGCAATATCAGCCTGTGGTGCTTCTGGTATTGCCGGAGGATCCCTCCTTCTTATCCCAGTTGCTTGTAGCCTTTTCGGTATTTCTAACGATATTGCCATGCAAGTTGTCGGTGTTGGATTTGTGATTGGGGTCATCCAAGACTCATGTGAAACAGCCCTCAACTCTTCCACCGATGTCCTCTTTACTGCCGTTGCCGAATACGCAGCAACCCGTAAGAAATAACTTATAAAGACAAGCCTGCTCAGGTCTTGTCTTTTCCGCTTCTATTCTAACTTACTAGGAAATCCTTATGTCTATTAGCCAACGTACGACCAAACTCATCTTAGCTACCTGTCTTGCCTGCCTTCTTGCTTATTTTCTCAATCTCTCCTCAGCAGTTTCAGCTGGAATCATCGCTCTCTTGAGCCTATCTGATACGCGTAGAAGTACTTTAAAACTGGCCCGAAATCGTCTTTTTTCCATGCTTCTAGCTTTGGTTATCGGAGTTCTGGCTTTTCACTTGAGCGGATTTCATATCTGGAGCCTTGGCCTCTATCTAGCTCTTTATGTTCCTCTAGCCTACAAGATGGGCTGGGAAATTGGCATCACACCAAGCACTGTTTTGGTTAGCCATCTCTTGGTACAAGAGTCAACCTCTCCAGACCTTCTAGTCAATGAATTCCTTCTCTTTTCTATCGGTACAGGATTTGCCTTGCTGGTTAATCTCTACATGCCTTCACGAGAAGAGAAAATTCATCACTACCACACATTGGTAGAAGAAAAGTTAAAAGATATCCTCCAACGCTTCAAATATTATTTATCCAGAGGGGATGGACGCAACCGAGCACAACTGGTTGAAGAATTAGACACCCTTTTGGAAGAAGCCCTCAGACTGGTCTATTTGGATCACTCAGACCACCTCTTTCACCAGACTGATTACCATATTCACTACTTTGAGATGAGACAGCGACAAAGTCGCATCCTGCGAAATATGGCCCAGCAAATCAACACCTGTCACCTAGCTGCCAGTGAGAGCCTGATTTTGGCCCAACTCTTTTCAAAAATTGCAGGTCAACTGAGCCAGACCAATCCTGCTTCTGATTTGCTAGATGAAATTGAACGTTATCTGGAAGTCTTCCGTAATCGCAGTCTGCCCAAGACAAGAGAAGAATTTGAAACCCGTGCCACACTTCTTCAACTCCTACGTGAAGCCAAAACCTTCATCCAAGTAAAAGTTGACTTTTACCAAAAATATGGACAGTAAAAAAGAAAACTTCAGACCAATCACAAAAGGTGAATATCTGAAGTTTTCTTTTATTTGTAAGTTATTACCATAAAGGTTAATAGTAAAACGAATAAGACCAAACTCACCAATAAAGTGAGCACCTTTACCAAGGTGTTGCTCTGCCAGTAACTTGGTTTACCAATATTACTAGTGGCATCCATGGAAAATAGTTGATTTTGACGGGGTTGTATGGTTACCAATACAATCAAAGCAAGAGAGAGGACAATAGCTAAAATAATCAGTATTTCAATCATAGGACTACCTCAAAATTCCTAGCAGTGTAAAGAGTAAACCAATGAGAATCATTAAACCCAAGATGAGTGAAAAAGTCTTACTAATCTTTTCCCCTCGGGTTTCTTTTTCCTTCTTGATCGGTTTTTGTTTCAACTCTTCCATGCGACCTTCAACGTCTTTGTAAAATAAATCTTCGTCTGACATGTTAGCCTCCTAAAACAGTTTGCATGGTTTCCTGATATCGCACCAAGTCAACATAGCTGGCATGTTGCCCTTGTTTCCCAAGCGCTTCACGCATATGATCAACATCCGAAAGAGCCAGTTTCATAGTCTCAACCAAAGCAGAAACTTCACTACTTTCAAATAGATGGTCAGGGGCGATATAGAGTCTATTGTGGACCGTTTGGTTAAATCCAAGAATCAAGAGATTGTGTTCAAAGGCCTGACGAACTGCCTGTAATAACTCATTGCTGTGGTTTATATCCAAGTAAATATCCGACAGTTGATAGAGCTCTTGAATCTTCTGTGGACTAGCGTTCTGATAAAGTACTACATTAGGATAACGAAGCATATCTAAGAGCTTAGAAGACATCTCTGTCACCGCTGCGATACGGAAAGTGACATCAGGCAGGGCTTCTACGATTGCTTCCACTTGCTCAATCTGATCTGAATTGGTCAAGATTAAGGCATCTCGTCTTAGGAAATTATCTCGTTTGAACTGGTAATGGTAACCCAAGTGCACAAACTGAGCATGGTATTTCTCATCGGTCAACTCTAAAGCGCGCTCATAAGTCGCCTTGTTTGGAATGATAATCTTCTTAGTACGCACATCATCGCTTTCCAAAATCAACTGCATATTGCCTGGAATGGCATCATAGAGAGGTTCCTGCCAAACTAGGATATCTGAGCCAGATTTATCTGGATGATGGAAGGAAACCAAGAAAGCAGTCGCTAAGGTATTAAAGATAAGCTGACTGGTATCTATTTCCAAATCTTGCAAAAAGAAGGTGATAAATTCAACCTTATTTGCAAAGTAACGCATGGATTGACCAGGCAAAGTCAATAAGATATCACCCGTCACATGGTTTTCAAGTAAAACTTGTTGACTGTTGACATCTTGGTAAACGGTCATCACCGGCTCACTATCTGCGCTAAAGGTTGTTGTAGCAAAGCAAGCACCAAAGCGATTATAATGATCAACTTGACGGACTCGACCTTCCAGGTCTTTCCACTCTACCTGTTTTACCAAGCGAGCCTGCATTCCATCAGCATAATGAATAAGAGCTCTCTCCTGCGTCATATCTTCAATACGAGCAGACTGATTATTGCCTGAAATTTCCCAAAAAGCTGGAACAGGGACTTGGTTGAAATAGAGAGGTTTTCCCTTTTCATAGCCTAGATAATAGGTAAAAGGAGAAACCAGACCATCAGGCAAAAAACCATCTGCATCGATGACCACTCCAAGTTGAGAAAGACCAGTAGCGACTAGACTTTCATGTAAATCTCGACTTTCCTGACTATAACGATCATAAAGTTCAATCATGGAGCACCTCCTTTACTGTTTTTTTCCACTTTTCTAAAATTTCTTCGGTTAAGAAACCTTCTGCAATTTGATAAGAATGGGCACGCATAGCTTCCAAACGATTTTCTTGATACAATTGACAAATCTTAGCTGCATAAGCTTTCTTGATCTGGTCTTCCACATGGTCAGATGAACTTGGAATCAGATAACCATTTTGCCCATCTTCTATAAAGGTCTGATTACCATAAGGCACATCAAAACCAATTAGAGGAAGGCCTGAACCAATAGCTTCCATCAAGGTCAAACCAAAGCCTTCGCTGGTTGAAGCCGTCAAGTAGACCTCATACTGGCTATAAATCTGCGAAAGTTCCGCATGCCCCTTGAGTTGAATATAGTCCTCTGCCTTATGACTAGCAATAATTTCTCTAAGCAGAGAATCTTCTCCGCCGCTACCATAAATATCAAAGGTTAATTCAGGAATTTCCTTACGAGCTTCAATAACTGCCTTGACCAACCAATCAATGTGTTTTTCTTTGGCAAGACGTGAAGCAGTAATCAATGAAAAAGGCTTACGTCCTTGACTTGACTCAGTCAAGGAATCAATACTACCTACAGGAATGGTAACAATCTTTGGTTGATGCTGAGTATATTTGGCAAATTGATCTTGTAGAACTTCCTTTTGTCTATCAGTAGACACTATAAAGAAGTCAACCTTATCTGCATTGGTAAACTGATAGTCATAATAGTTATTCCAAAGGATGTAATCCTCATTTGTAGCATTTTCACTATAATGCTCCGCGTGAACGACTACCGCTAGATGCGCTACTTGTGCTTCCTCAAACACAACCTGTCCAATACCTGTCTCTCTATCCAGAATGACCAAATCAGACTTGTTCAAATTCAAGGATTTCATAAAAGCACGCATGAAAGCTGGTTTCCCATAGAAAATCTTATCCTTAAAACGATAAATTTCTTCCTTCCCTTGATTCATCAAGATATCATAGGCTGGAGTCCCATCTTCATTGTAAAAAGTTCGTTGGCATAGGACCGCAACATTGTCCTTGGGAGCAAAATATTCGCTACAATAACGAGTATAAGAAAAGTAATCCTTTCGAATCAAATTTCCTTTAAAAACATACTCTACATACTGGACCAAGTCCTTGTCCTCATCAACCAAATAACAGGTAACAAACTTATCTTGGTCAGAAAAGAAGACACGCAAAACCTTGCCATTCTTTTCTCTACGACTTTCAACACCGTCAAACTTAGACAAAACATCCTCAACCGTCACGCTAGTCGGTGCAAGCTTGATATCTGTAAAGTAATTATAAAGCCAGATAACTTGCTCATCATCAAAACCAATATTGGCTGTTAAGTGCTGAATGTTATCCGCTAAGATCATATCTGTAAAGATAAATTTAGAGGGTAAATTCAAACTTCGAAAAATACCAGCACGGTAGGCTTGGGCGTATTCAACACCGCTACTAGCCCATCCAAGTCCTAAATTTATATTATAAATTGTCATATTTTCTCCTCTTATGGAAAATGAGTCATAATCTCACCCTTAGAAGTGACTTCAACCAAGCCCATCAGGAGATTACGAACCATATCCGCACGGATTTGTTCTTTCATAGCTTCAAATCCCGCGTAGGCTTCTTGATAATACTCTACAATCGGGTTTTTCTGACTAGCAGACTGACCACCTATAGCCATAGATAACTGTTGTAGATAGTCTACCTGCTCTACCCAGTTGTCATCAATAGCCTTGAGCATGGAGAGTCGTAAAAACTGTTCATACAAGTCGTGTTTCTCCAGTAATTCCTTCTTTTCAGAGAGTTCTCTATTCACAACTTGTCGAATAAAAGAGCGGACTTGTTTCTGATTAGATAGGTCTAGATTATCAGGAATTTCCTTTACATGGAAACTGATATTGGTAACGATAAAGTGAAACAGCAATTCACGACTGGCATAGTGTTCAGCCGCTACCTTTTCTGTATATCTCTCAATAATATCCACAACTACATCTTCTAAGTCGCGAGAACCATCTATTAGACGATTGCGTTCCTTGTAAACCATATCGCGTTGGATATTCATGCTCTCAGCATACTCTAAGGTCTGACGACGGGCAGTTCGACCAGCGCTATCACTAGCATGCTGCGCTCTTTCAACCAGATTACGATACTTTCGACCTTTGAGAATTTCTGGTTGCGTCATATCTTGAACTTGATAATCTTTATACTTCTTGTGAACCCAAGATGGACCAAATTTCTTAATAACATCATCTTCCAGAGATACAAAAAACTTACTCATACCTGGATCTCCCTGACGACCAGAACGTCCACGGATTTGAAGGTCAATCCGCTGACTCTCCATCCGCTCTGTTCCGATGACAATCAAACCACCAAGTTCAGCGACTCCCTTACCGAGTTTAATATCCGTACCGCGTCCTGCCATTGAGGTTGCAACTGTTACGGCCCCCATCTGACCTGATTCAGCGATAATTTGGGCCTCACGCGCAGCATTATTGGCATTGAGAACATTGTGGGCAATCCCTTCACGAAGCAAGAGTGATGAATAAAGCTGAGACATCTCCACTGAGCCAACAAAAACGAGTAAAGGATTCCCCTTAGCATGATAATCTTTGATATATTCTAAAGATGCATAAACTTTCTCCGGTAAAGTCACATATAAATTATCTGGATAATCAATCCGTTGCTTAGGACGATTGGTTGGAATCCGAACAACAGCCATATTATAAGTCTCAAGAAATTCTTTTTCTGCTACCTTTCCTGTTCCCGTCATCCCAGATACTTTTTTAAACATCTTAAAGAGGCTCTGATAGGTGATGGAAGCCATGGCTCTCGTTTCAGGAGACAACTTCACGTGTTCCTTTGCTTCAATGGCCTGATGGAGTCCTCCCTGCAGTTTGGTCATTTCCATTAGACGTCCTGTTCCCTTATCAACCAGTACCATCTCATTCCCACGAATGATATAGTCCTTATCTTTGGTAAAGAGCTTATGAGCTCGAATCGCATAGACTAGGTGACGAGCAAAGGACGCATGTTCTTCCTTATATAAATTGTCAATTCCTAGGAAGCTCTCCGCAGACTTGGCACCCTTAGTAGTAAGCCAAACCTCTTCCTTCTCCTCTTTGAAAATATAATCTTCTCCTTCGACCAATGTTGTTACCAGCGTATCAATAATCGCATAGTAATTAGACTGAACACGAGGAGAACCCGCAATAATCAGAGGAGTTTGTGCACTATCCAGCAAGATGTCATCAATTTCATCGATAATGACATAGTTAAAAGGTCGTAAAAATTTACCTTCTTCATTCGAAGCTAGATTATCATTTAGGTAATCAAAACCGAGATTACTATTGGTCGTATAAATAATATCCGAAGCATAAATCAGTTTCTTTTCTTCAGCTTTCATTTCCTTCTTTGGATCCCCTGTAAATGGTACCCCAATGGTCAATCCTAGGAAACGATAAACTTGGCCCATTTCCTCTGCATCACGCTTTGATAAATACTCATTTGGCGTAACGACCATCACTCCTTCTCCTGAAAGAGCGTTCAAATAGACCGGCATGGTAGCTGTTAGGGTTTTCCCTTCCCCCGTGTTCATCTCAGCAACATTTCCATAGTGCATGACAATAGCTCCCATGACCTGAACATCATAGGGGAACATCCCTAAAATCCGCTTATCCGCTTCACGCACCACAGCAAAAGCTTCTACTAAAAGATCATCTAGACTTTCTCCCTTGGAAAGACGCTGACGAAACTCCACTGTTTTAGCCACTAATTCTTGATCCGAAAGAGAGGACATCTTGCCTTTTAAGTTATTGACCCTTTTTAAAATCTTTTTTACTTTCCTAAGCTGGAAATCTTGACCTAAACGTCTAAACACTTCTAATCTCCTTGATAGAAAAATGATAAAAAGTTAAAGATTCAAAACCAGCACTTAAAAGAGAAACTTGATAAGTATAACTATCTTCTGGATAAGTAAATATGAAATCTTTCACTTTTTCTACCTTTTCTTCTAAAATATCCCCATAGCGATCAAAAAAAGTTATCTTGGTATAAACCCCATTTTCAGGCTGGCAATCAAAAGCCAGTGATAGTTGATACTCCTGATTTCTTTTTAGTAAGGGAAGCTGGGGCTGAGTCCGTGCAGCCTGGTAATTGACACTAGAAAACCAAGTCTTGAGAATCTCACCAGATGGCAATAGAGGATTATAGAGACGGACACTTTTGTCAGGAAAATAAGATACAGTTGATCCGTACGTATAAGTCCCGCCAACTTCTCCCCAATGAATAGACTGTCTCTGTGTGATAATCATTCTTTCTCCCTTCCAAAACCACTTGCTAGTACCATCCGATAAAAGTGGATAAACCAAGCAACATTAGTATCTGTATCATCATTATGTCGTCCAGCAGTTCCTTTAGACAAAATCTTGGCACCTGTATTACATAAATAAGTAACTAGTTTCTCATAAGCTTGAGGATCCATTTCTTCATCCTTCATATAGGACAAACCAAAGGTTGTCTTTGAAAAATTTGCTTGTTTAAAGATTTGCCAAAATCGCTGATCCAACTCCGTCATATCTTGCGAACTTGTCCCACCTGTATGGTGAATTAAGCAATCAAAAGCCAAGTTAGAGACACCCGGTGCGTCCAAACGTCCACGGCTAGCTATGGTTCCTAAATTAGCCAAGGGCTTACCAACTATGATGGCATGAGGTTCAAAAGAAGCACCATAATAGAGAGCCGGAAACGTTCCCATAGAAAGGCCTGATAAAATCAAATCCTTGTGATCAAAGCCTAAATAATCAAGATAATGAGCAATCGTCTCTTTGACCTTGCCCTCTAGCTCATCCGTTCCCAGATAAAAAGCTCCTCCTTCTAATCGAGGGTCAGAGAACAGAATGAAGGGACACTTGAAATTTTGCATCATCCAGTATCCTTCAAATCCCTCGGCAGGTCGAAAACCAGCAAAATAAACAGCCAAAGGCGGTTTAAAATCACCTGGATGGAAGAAATAGTTTATTTCATCACGCTTGGAATCATGTAGGATATTTCCACCCAGTACAAACTTCCCAAATTGTTTTCGACTCCAACGTTGGTGCAGATTACCTAGTTTGATAGTTCCATGCCCTCTTGCTTCAACAGATATCGAAAGAAAGTAATCTCCGTCTCGACTATCCATAACAAGCGCTTGCTCCAAGTCTTTTTCAGACACTATGATATCTTCAAACATATCATCAACAGACCCACTCCAAATTTTACGGATTACTAAACGAAAGTCACAATTTCCTTGCTTTTCATATTCGAGCCACAACTCAATAGGAAGTGTTTTTTGAACTACTATATTATAAGCCCAAAAGGCAAGTTGAGAAAAATCTTGTCCAAATCCACCTTCCAAACTCACATAATCCAATCCTTGATAAGAAAGAGCTCCTGTAAAATTTGGATTCACTTGTATCGTCGAAGGAAAGAGTTTATCACCATATCCACCACCAAAAAGAGATTTACTCAAATCATTGATTAATTGTTGGGGACTTGAAAAATCAATTGCTTGTGCACATCGTTTTTTAAAAAAATCCAAAACCTCTCTATCATCTGTTTGTAGATTCTGGTTATAAAATAAAGTATAAGGTTCAAAATATTTCACAAAGGAAAATAAGTCTTTGGCATACTGACCATCTTCTATTAAAACGGCATGAAAACGGCTAATATCCTCTTTTTCTATTATTTCACGAAGGGCTACTGATGAATTGGGGTAAAAATGATACCAACTCATATTTTCAGGTATGTCATACTGATTTCCCCAATTGGTAAGTCCTATCTGTAAAATATTAAGTTCCTTTGACATTTTTAACCTCCTCTATCCATTTCTCTAATTTTTCAAGAAATTGTTGTCCTGTGTGCTCCTTAATCTTATCAATCGAATAAATCAAGGACTCATTCCACTCTTTCAACCTATCTGTATAATAATGTGCAGCCTTAGAAAATTCTGTCACATCTGCTAACAAATAACCATTTTTTAAATGTTCAACATAGACGGTTTCAACTAGGTTGATTTGAGGAATTCCTGCACTAATACCAGCTATCTGTGTGTAGAGATGAGGCTGTCTATTTAAATCCACAATCAAACGGACAAATTCTAGTGTTTTTATCAAATCCAACTCATCATTCAAGTTGACAAACTGTACGCGTAAGTCCTGGTGTTGATTTTCTTCCAGAGGATTTTCTGCATCACCATAATCAATCGCCTTCTCCAGATTTTCGGATTGAATGTTTTCTTGGATGAAAGACTCAACAACCCCTTCCACCTCATTCATTTGCTCCTGACTAGCAGCAAATGCTCCAAAAATCACCTCAGTATCTTTATTTTCAGCGACAAAGGCCAAGACTTGAAGTAGAGCTTGGTTATCAATTCCTTGCTCAAAATCCAGTTGATAATAAATGATAGATTCTTTCTTAGTTTGGCTTCTCCCCAATCGTAAGCGAGTGTCAAAAGGTGATAAATGATGAAATTGATGCATTCGTTCAGGGTATAAATCCTGTAACAATCGTAAACTATCTTCTCTATCCACCAAAATCAAATCAGACTTTTCAAAAGTTGAACCTAAATCTCTAAAGGTATCTTGAGGATTACGCCCAATGAAAAGACTCAACAGTTTCGGATTTTCTCTAGGTAAACGGTCTAATACCATCTGGTCATGATGAGAATGAGAAGGAACTATAAAAATATCCTTGTTCTTCACATACTTTTGCAGATAATTCTCAAAAAATTCTGCCACCAAATCTCCCATGTCTTGATAGCTGAGAGCTTTAAAGCGATAACCAAAAATTGGATTGACTTCTACCCGTCCTCCTTCTTTTAAATACTCTCTAAACTGCCACACTCCCTTTGGATTCAGATATTCTTGATAAGCTGCTTGCCCATCTTCAAAAAAGATAACACTCGACACAAATCCACGATCATCCATGATATAGTGCATATCTACTTGACCATTCGGTTTAAAATACAGTATATCACTGATGAAGCCTTCGACTCCATGTTCAACCTTAGCAAATTTCTTCCCATTTTTTTGAACGATAATCGTAAAGGGACTATAAATAAATTCACAGTCATTATCCCACTCAATATCTCTAATGGTTAAAACTTGGGTATGAAGATTATGAAAATCCTGCATAACATCAAAAACAGAATATGTTGCTGTTTCCAAAACACCGTGCCTATGTAAAAAATAACGCAAATGAGGCTGATAAGCCAATATTAAAAGGTGAGACTCTATGTTCTGTCTTTGAAACAGTCGAATCTGGTTAAAGGTATCATCAAACTCTAGACGAAAATGAGAAAAATACCAAGGAGTGATATTTGCATGCCATTTCCGCTCAGAACCATACCAAGCTGGAATAAAATAATACATAAAAGTCTCCTAAATCAAGGGTCTATAGGTTTCATTTAACCGTAGAGCCTTGACCTCGTCTCTAATTGTAAAAATCATGCCTCCAAACATCATAAACAAGCCTGGAATCATCGCCAATCTTAATAACTTTTCATCATACAAAACAAAAAGCATGGGACCACCTGCCATGATTACATTAAAGAGACCACCGATGACTGAGAAACGAAGGACCAACCGATTGATAAATCGACTAGTGTCCTCGCCTGGATAAATACCATAAATGTATTCTCCAGATTTTTTCATGCGGTCTGCAATCTCTTCACCATTCATAGTAACAAATGCAAAAATAATACTAAATAAAAATAAGACCGAAATATAAACATAGACCCACAAAGGTTTCCCAATCATAAATTCCTTTGATAAAGTCTCCAATCCTGAATGATCAGGGAAAATAAATCCCAGCAAGATGAATAGATAAGTTGGTACACTAAGAAAACTCATCACATACATATAGGGCATCCCGCCAGCAGGATTCAACATAATTTCAAGATAAGAATAGCGTTTAAAACGATTGTGAAGTCCTATCTTATTGACTGGCACTAGATAACGCGCACGATACATAATGGCAAGTAAATAAGAAAAGACAACGGTTAATAAAGCAAGTAACACAATAATCCCTGTTGGGATATGAACCAGTTTAAAAGTTTCAATAACATCCTGGGGAATATTGATGATAATACTAGATAAGAGTATGACAATAGATCCCCCAATCCCCATACTAGCATTCAAATCTGACAACCACACCAGAAAAAAGGTCCCTGCTATTAGTAATAAGGTATTCATAAATATAACCAAGACCGAAGAATAGGATGCTTGTATCGGCAAACTTAGAGAAATTGCCAAAGATTGAATAACAGCAATCAGCAAGGTCAGATACATTTTTCGACGATCTTGAATTTCAATCGCTGTAGAACTTAGCCCCAATTTTTTAGAATAAGAAAACATCTGCCACAAGATCATTGCAGACATCCAAGGTGATAATCCTATAGAAAAAATCGATAAACTTCTTAGATTTCCACCTGTTAGGGCGGCTGAGAAGGCTAGGTAGGCCGTTGAACCACCTAAGAAGTCTTTGGAATTCAAATCAACAAAGGGGAGAGTAATACGACTTCCCAATACATAGATAAACAGTAGAAATAAGGTAGCTAGGCCTTTTTTTACTGCTATTGAGGAATAAAGTTTTTTCAAAAAAACTCCCCTTTCTTTACAATTTTGTTCAAGAGCACTTTTTTAAATAGGCATTAATTTTTATTGGCTTTCATTTTTTCTTCTGCTTCAAAAAATAATCTCAATCTAAAACAAATATCTTTATATTCTTCAGTATCTGTTAATTGATGGTATTCTAAAGTTTGCTTATAATCTTTTAAAAGATTGACAAATCGAATACGCAAAACAGAAACATCCAAACCAGCCAAGACACAATCAGATATTTTTTTAGAAAACACTTCAACAATATCTCTTGCCCAAGAAAGATCAAATTCCGTTCTCATAATGCTTCCTGAACGTCTTCTATACAGATAGAGATTATCGTTTATAAAGACGATTTTAGACGCTAAAAGATAAAAGCGATGCATGGTTGCTTCATCATCGAAGCGACGACCATTTGAAAAGTGAACTTCATTAAATAATTCTTTTTTAATCAACTTAAATGTCGGCAATATAAAGGCTGAACTATTGAATTTCCAGTCACCTGCTTGACGGTTCATAATTTCTTGTATAGATAGTTCTTCAATACAAAAATCCTGTCCAGTTACATAAAAATAAAAATTTCCATCAGATTCATCAAAATTATAGTAATTTCCTATCACTATGTCCGCATTTTTCTCTTTAACTTGCTGATAAAGAGCTTCAATCATATTTTCTTTTACAATATCATCGGAGTCAACAATCGTGATATATTGTCCTCTAGCTTCACGCAGGCCTACATTTTTAGCTTGTGCTGCTCCCTGATTTTCTTGATGAAACACTCTGACACGCTCATCTTGCATCATAAATGCATCACAAATTTCCCCAGAATTATCTGTAGAGCCATCATCAACTAAAATAATTTCTATATTTTGGTAGCTCTGTCTTAGAATATGCTCGACACACTCCACCAAATATTTTCCCGTATTGTATATCGGCACCACAACACTAATTAATTCGCTCATTATTCTATCTCTATATTCTTCATTTTATCCACTAAATCATCCGGTCTCTCTATAGAAAAAATACCTTCATAGAGTCCATCATCCATACTTTTACGTGTTATGTCAAAAGCCAAGATTTTCTTGCCTCTCTCTTTTGCTCGCGTAACTACATCTAGGACTTCCCCACCCATATTAATATCCAGGTATACAGCAGAATCATCCAACAACCAATCGATTCTCTGGTGAAGAATAGATTGGTATAAAGTCATATTCGAGTAAACAGATAATTTAGTTAAATCTTTATTACAATAAACAGGGGCCGCAACATGAAAATGCCAATCAGGTAAGTGTTGTAATAAATACTCTAAATGTTTTACATCTGCACTCCATGTCACAAGCATCGCTTGTTTCTTAGATTGATTGCTTCTATCAAAAAAATTCAAACTGGAACGTTGAAAAGCAATCTCTGACCAATCCAAATCTCTATAAGCCCACCATAATTCACGTAGTCTAGATATGCTGTATGTATTCCACGGCTTATCATGACTAGCAAAGTGAACAATAACAGGTGGATTATCATCTAGCCGTTCACACTTCTGATCTAAACGATAAATATCAACACCAGCCATATAATTATATGTTTTATCTAATGCTAGCCAATTATCCTCAAAGTAAATATTTAAAATACTCTGATCCCCCAGATGAACAGCTTGATTCTGACCAGCAGCTAATTCCAATAAACTATTAACAATAGAATGCTCTTTCCACTTTGCAACATGCATTAGCAAAACACCAGAATTAAATCCAGATTTTCGTCCTTCATAAGCATAGACATCATCAACAGCTCCAATAAAATATCCTTTAAGATCTATCTCAAACAAAGTAGATAGTTCCCCAGTTACAATAATATCAGAATCTAGATACAATACTTTGTCAGACTCAACCACTTCTGTCGCAAAAAATCTAAAGTAAGAAGCATAGTTTAAATGTGGCCCAGTTTTATAACCTTCAAAAAGTTCTTTGTCAAAGTGTACATTGTGAATTGTAGAATTCACAACTTCCATTTTTCTCCCCAATAATTTGAACCATTCAGGAGCTATATCACTATTTAGAATATAAAAATCAACATCCCTATTGTGATATAATACAGACTTTATAGTCGTCTCTAAAGGAATAAGATAGGCATTATCTGCCGCTAATACAATAGATTTTCTCATACTGTTCTCTACCTCATATAAGATCTGATTGCGTCTACCATTTTTTCCGGAATGGAACTTGGATAGATACCTTCATATGAAATTTCAGAAAGATTCTCATAGCAAGTATTGTCAAAAGCTATCATTGGTTTTTTATGCTTAGCTACAAACTCATATGCATCTTCTAATTTTCTATCATGATTTAAATCCAAGTAAAGATCTGAAGTAATTACTATTTGTTCCAATAACATTGGTAAGGAATTTGGATATACGGTAACATTAGGAAAACGTGTTAAAGCCAGCAATTCATTTGCCATATTTGTATAAGCAACAATATGAAAATGAACATCTGGCAGTTGCTCCGCCAAATAATCTATTTTCTCTACACACCAGGAATTCGTTAAATTAACACATTGTAACTTAAATGGTTGTGATTTACTAGGATACTTCACACCCTTTGAAAACCATTCATTTAAAATAACAGACCAATCCATTAAAGAGTTTTCCCACCAAATTTCTCTTAGACGTCCAACAGAAAATTGATTCCATGGCTTATCCTGAGAAATATAGTGTAAAATTAGTGGCAGTGGTTCGAGTGGCATATCAAAAATAAATTGATGTTTAAAGGCAGCTGCTCCATAATCAAATCCTATTTGAAAATTATATTTGTCCTCAAGCAGGCTAAACTGATCTTTAAACAACATATTTAAAATTGATTGGTCCCCCTCCTTAACATTCTCATGTTCTTTTTCTGTTAATTCAATTAATTTTTGTCGAATATTTTCAGAGCGCCATTTTTTATTATTAATTAACAGAACCCCAGCATTGAAGCCAACTCCAGCTCCAAAGCAAGAACGAGCTGCGCCCAAATAATTTTCACCCAAATCTAATTCAAACAAATCGGTCAAATCACCAGTCACAATCAAATCACTATCTAGATAGAGAACTTTATCTTCTGTTACAAAATCTGGAATAAAATAGCGTGCAAAGGTCATATGATTGATATGAGGTAGTTTATTAGACCAGTTCATTTTATACTGCGAGCCAATTAACTTGCAATCAATCAAGTCTCCCCCCATCTCTTGTAAATAGATTCTTATTTGACTAACCCATTCCTGGGGAATGTCCTGATTGAGTAAATAAATTTTCAAATGACTATTGTGTCTACAGAGTGATTTCATCGCCGTTTCGATTTGTCGAATATAAGCGTAATCACCTGCAAATACTACTGCACGTTTGGTATTTCCCATTTTAAATCCTTATCATTTATTCTAACTAACATTATTTATTATCCTACATACATTAAACCAAATAGATTTTATTCTATCATCTTTACATAAAATCAATCTGTTCACTTACTCATCAAGTAAATATAATGTTTCCTTAATCCATTTCATCGTATCTGTTGCTGATAGATTTTTTTCTTCAAGTTCTTTTTTTCTAAATTTTAACAGGGATACAAAATTATCTACGTATCGACCAACTTCTATATTTCGAGCAGCAAGAAGAGCTATAAAATTTTCACGTTGCTGTAAATCTGACTTTATAGCAATTAAATTAAAATGCCTGTTAGAGCTCCTAATCGTTCGATAAACGTAGCTATCTCTATTGATGTAAACTAGTTTAGGAGAAATAAGATAGATTTTAAACCAAAACTCCATATCCTCACCCAATCTTGTCAAAGTATTAAAACGAATAGCTCCTAGAATATCTCGTCTAACTAACTTTCCGCTAACAAAGCGATAGGTATGATCGAACGAATCTAAATCAATTAATTCATTTATTAGCTCTAAGCCATTAAAAACTCGTTTTTCATAGCCTCTTTGGAAAGAATGAACATACCAAGAGCCATCCTCCATCTCAAATCTTTTATAAGTTGAAACAGATACACCTGCTGATTCATCTATGATTGCATTATAAAGAACTTCTAAATAATCTTCCTCTACCCAGTCATCTGAATCAACAAACGTTAAATAATTTCCTCTGGAATATTCAATCCCCAAATTACGGGCAGAGGAAACTCCACCATTTTCTTTCCTATAGTAATGAAAACGGGAGTCCCTCTCTGTATATTCCTGACAAATTTCTCCTGAATTATCTGTAGAACCATCATCAATCATAATCACTTCAAAATTTGTATAAGTCTGTTCAACAAGACTTTCTAAGCAAACTCTAACATAACTTTCAGTATTATAAACTGGAATAATAACACTAATCAAAGATTCCATACATTTCACCTACAATCTTAAAATTATAGAATAAATCTTTATTTATCTAGCAATATAGTTGTTGGGCAGTCTCTATGTAAATCATGAAAATGTTTCTTTAAATTCCTGTTCATAATAGACTCATTTTTATTAAAAATATCTATTTTTTAGAGAGATAGCCACATGAATTTCTCTATTTATTTAAAAATGTTCCATCAAAATTGTGAACTCACTTATCATACTTATTCGTTATTCTAATATCCTTGCAACAATCTGATTGTTATAGGTTTCATCCTCAATAAATTCAATATCTTGGTCGAAATTATGTTCAGCAGTATGTTTATGAGAAAATTTAACCTTGGTTTTAGCACCCATCTTCATCCACTCATACTCTGAGTCAATATGCCCCACATCCAAAACTTGATATCCCATCTGACATAGATTATAACTCAGAACCTTTGCTGTTGGCCCCAACATACATAAGATGAGTCGTCCTTTCGCATGTTTAATAATTTCCTCTTGAATCTTATCGACAATAGAATAGGCGTTATGAGATGGACAAATAATTCGCTTCACGGATTTGGCCTTATCGAATAAATCATTTCCAACCCCAGAGCGAGATGTAAGCCCCTCCACAATCAGAATATCTCTATTCTCCCAAATACTCTTTAGCTTTTCAAATTGACCTTTTGCTTTACTCTTATCCTCATAATCAATGTAGGGACGTGAGATAAAGGTAGAGCCGTACCATGAACCTTTACACAACTCTTTATAAAAATCCATATAAACATTCATATGGTCTTTCCAGAATGGTGTAGCCCACCAAGTAAAGACAAAACGATCTTCAAAAGCATCAGGTAAACAAACCACTAATTTCTCATCACTCTCTAGTCCCACAATATGTTTTAATTGGTTAGCCAATTCTATATCATGATTTTGATAAGGTATAGGCCAGCCCCACATCAAATTGACTTCTCCGTCTCCAAAACGAACTAATGAAGACTTATTTTTGATAACATAATCCAGAGTCTGATCAATTCCGATAACTTTAATTGGCTTCTCTGGTTCTCCCAAAGTCTCACCTTTTATCAATGTATGGAGTGCTTGAAGAAGCCTTTCTGGATGCTCACTTGAATACAAATGCTGGCCATGATTCCCATTTTGCGAAGTATAAAATGCAAGCATTGGTTTATTCAATAATGATATCTCTTTGACAACCTCACTAGTGGAATTGTGGAGGTTAATATCCAAATAAACATCCATTTGAGATTTAAGTTGTTCAAATTGATCGCTTTTCACTTCAGGATAAAGCTTAACATTTTTATATTTTTTCGCTAGTTCATGTAAGAGTGGTCCCATTACCGTCCAAGCCGCTATATGGAAGGTTACCATAGGAAAATTCTCTACTAGATAATCTATTTTTTGCAATTCTTGAGAATTTGTCAAAGTTAAGCAATGGAAATCACTACCTGCATAACAACTTAGAAATTTTCCATCTCTCTGGTAATCTTTAATTGCTCTAACCATCACTGAAACTTCATCCTTTTTGAATACTAGATGACCAGTATTGCCATGTTTAGTCGCATCAAATGATAGAATTGGCTTTTCTAAGAGCTTCATATCCTCTAAAATAGTACCCGCTACTTGACCATAGTTAATGTCCAGATATAAATCTATACTTTTCTTTAACTTATCTAACACAGGTGGAACAATTTGGGGATGCAATCTCACATTAGCATATACCGCCAATCTTTTTAGCTTGTCTCCCATATCCGTCCAAGCAGCGATATGAAATACCACATCCGGTAGAGCTGTAACTAACTCTTCTATTCCTTCTAAATCTTGGGAATTTGTCAAAGTTAAACAAGAAAATTCCTTATCTAGAGGCGATATTAGTTCAAACTCTCCTAAATGGTGTTGTAAAATCTGACTCCACTCCAAATCATGAAATTCCCACCATAAATCACGGTAACGATTGGCTATCAAGGTGGTCCATGGCTTTCTGTAGGTCGTAAAATGAATCACCACTGGTTTGCCATTAAAAGCTAGATGTTCCTGCCAATTATTATACAAAGCCACAATATCATGTCCCACTTGTAAATTATAAGCTCTATCTAGCTCTAACCAATCATCTTGTAAGACCTGATTAAATATCGTTTGATCGCCATTAAAATGATCAAAACGTCCTTCTTCAACTTCTTTCGTTGTTAGGATAGACTGTTCAATTAGTCGTTCTTTTAAATCCTCTTGGCGCCATTTTTTATTGTTGATTAGTAGGACGCCAGTATTGAAACCTTGACCATTTACATCTCTAATCGCTGCGATATAATGTTCTTTTAGATCCTGCTCAAATAGACTATCTAATTTTTCATTAATAAGTAAATCACAATCCAAATACAAAACAGTATCTTCTTGTATATAGTCTGGAATAAAATATCTAGCATAGGCAATGCTACTAATATGAGCTTGCTTGGTCCAATCCTGAAAAATAGCCTGTTCAGGTAGTTTAACATCGATAATCTCACTACCTAACATGCGAGCTATTTTTCGTGGTTTGCGAAACCAATCTGGCATGATATCTTGATTTAAAATATAAATCTTAACATCTCGGTTATGGTATAGAATAGATTTTATGGTTGTTTCCAACTGTGTGGTGTAATTACGATCACCTGCTAATACAATTGTTTTATTCATTTCATTTCCTTAATCAATTCCCAAGTGATAGATTGCATCTACCAATAGCTTTTTAGTGAAATACCCTTCTTTTAGAAGATAGCTAAATGTCTTGATACGATTCGTCATTTCTTGATATTCTACTACATTCATTTTATCAACTATCTCATGAGCTTCTTCCAGACTATTTACCACAAAGCCCAAGCCTTGATCTACTATAAATTTAGCAGTTGACAAGCTACTTGGCACAATCAATGGGATACCAGCTGTTAGATAGGTACTAACCTTATGAGATATATTTAAAGTATAGTATTGGTTACTTTCTCCATCGTTTTGATGAGTTCCCCAGACAAGACCAAATCCACCTTTTGATAATTCTAGTAACAGTTCCTCATCTTTTTTCCATCCTTCAATACTAAGATTTCTAGCATTGGAACTAGCTTCTCCTTTATTTGAAAATACTCTCAAAAGCGTATCTTGAGACCAATTTTGTAAGTCTGGGAAACGCTCCAAACTTCCAGCAAAAAAAAGTTCTTTTTTAAAAGTCGGAGTGTATAAGGATAAATCATGAGGATGATCCCACATCCCTTGAATGAGAATCTTCTTTGTCGTCAACCCTTCTTCTATCAGGCGTTCTTTCATCTGTTCGGATGGAACAATCAAAACGTCCGATAGATTATACATGTACATATACTCTTTCATGAGATAATAGTTACTATCAAACATGAGGGGAACAACATCATGGATAAAGCAAACAATTTTCACCTGCATATCCTTCAGCTTATCAAACAAGACTCGATCAAACTCAAAGCCATTCCAAGTTGGAGACTGAAAGACTAGGATATCTCCAATTGAAATACTGGCCATAATGCCATCCAGACGTTTATTCATTTCAGAAGGGCTATCTGAAGCAATATTGTAAAAATAGATGCCAACCTCTCTGAACCCCAATTGGCTGGCTATTTTTTGAACAGCATTTTGCGCTAAGATAACCGTACTATCACCAGCCATGCCATATAAATTTGTTAAATGTAATTTCATACTTCTTGTTTCTATAATCATTAATTCCAGTAAGTCGTTCTTTCATTTTAAGTTCGTGACACAATTTGGATTCTACTCCCAGTAACTGCCAAATTTAAAATTTATCTTCGACTTTCTATTTTTACATGTCCATCATTATAAACCATACTGTTTGATGGAATATCATTTCGAATGAGACAACCTGCTCCGATAATGGTATTATCCCCAATAGTCACTCCTTTTAAAATCGTGACATTGCTTCCTATCCAGCAATCTCTACCAACTCTAATCGGCGCTGTAGTCCACTGCCACTTTTCAATTTTTTCAACGGTATAAATATGGTCGTGATCATAAAAACGGACACCTTCCCCCATCATGGTACCTGCCCCGATTTCAATTCTTTCCATACAGTTAAAACTACAAGAGTTATTGATAAAAACACCATCATGCAGTATTAACTTACCAGAAGAAACATGAAAATTTTCAAAATTTCTGCAGATGACATTGGCTCCTACAAGCAAGTTTGCCTTATCATCGATTTGAAAGACATTCCAAGTCCCATCTTGAATGATTTTTTCTTGATGATTGGTGCGGACTCTGACTTCATTCAGATACTCTCTCACTCTAGAAACCAATTTATCTGGTGTACTTGACAGAAAAACTTCCTGTCCTTGATTTCCATGGGCTGTATTATCAAATGAAAAGACAGGTTTTTCAGCCTGTACAAACCTTGATACAATAGCATCCACTTCTTGAAAGTGATTGATATCTAGTAGAAAGTCACACGTATTGATTAGAAAGTTTAGCTGTGCTTCATTTGTAGCCGTTAGGAGACGGACATTGTGTTTAGTTTCTAAGCTACGGATTTTCTCGGAAAACTGGACAGGGGCTGCAATATGAAAACAGATGTTTGGCAAGTTTTCAAGAAGATAATCCAACTGTTCAATCTGATCACTAACCGTCAAAATCAGAGCATCTCCTAATAGATGTTTTTCCTTCATTTGCTTATTTCTCTTAATTTTTCAATCATTGATTGAACTTGGTCAACAGCATATACTTCCTGACCAACTTCGTAGGATTTGGTATTTTCAAAGGATAAAATAGGTTTCCCAAATCTTGCAAATTGATTGAGAATTTCCTCTGTTTTTTCACCATGATTAATATCTAAAAGTACTTGGCTCGTTTCTACCAACTCATGATCGACATCTACCAAATAGTGAATCCCGTTAAAAATGGTCACGTTTGGATGAACTGTCAACTGTGCTAATTTATCACTGACCATTACTCTAGCTGCTATCTTAAACTGAATGGCTGGTAAGGATTGAATCAATGTTTCAATTTGTTCAATATGGTCTGAAGCTGTATAAATGAGACAAGTGAACGGTTCCTTTATAGGATAAAGGTGAGATTTTTGTAATGGATGTAAATGATGATTTTGTCCCAATTCTGTCCATTCAAGGCCATGGTAGTACCACCAAACATCACGATAGGTTTGAGCTGCTAAGTCCTTCCACGGTTTCCTATGAGAAAGATAATGAATAATACCAGGATAATCCTGACCTGCAGGTAATTGATAATCAGTGAACTGCTTATGAATGACAATATGATTATAATCAAAGTCTAATTCCAGCCATTTATGTTCAAAAAGCATATTCAAGATACTCTGATCTGCCTGATCCACCTTATCATGCCATTCATTGGTCAAATCAATCAACCTTTGAGTCATATTCTCTTGTTTCCACAGGTCATTATTGATTAAGAGAACACCTGCGTTAAAGATTTCTTGACCGAAATAGGCTCTTCCCCCGAAATCTCTAACAGCAGCCAAAGGATAATCTTGTAAGTCAGTATCAAATAAGTCATCCAGATTTTTCGTTACAAGTAAATCACAGTCCAAGTAAAGTGCCTTATCTTCTTTCACGAAATCGGCTACAAAATAGCGTAAAAAAACAGTGTAACTAATATCTGTTTTATAACGTGAAATTTGCTCAGACGTTACCCGACAATTAATAATTTCTGAATCAAACTTCTCTAAGCGCTTATTTAATTGCTTGATCCATTCATTAGGAAAATCGCTATTAATCAGATAAAAACGAAGCGAACGATTGTGATAACAGATAGATTTAATCGTGGTCAATACTTGGTCTACATAGGCATAATTCGCCGCTAGAACAATGGCTTTCTTTTGTGTATTCTTAGTTTTTTCAAGTTTGTCTAGTAGATATTTTTTTGTCTCAAACTCTTTATAGGTAGGCGTTTCTTCTAAGCCACTGACCTTCCCGTTAGAAAGACTCCCTTCTAACATCTGACGATAAATAGCTAAATGTTTTTCTAAAGGATATCCTAGACTGGCTAATAAAGTAATACGTTCAGACATGGCATCAACCAAGGCATGCATCCACTTTTCTGTCCAAGTCCTAGATAAACTATTATTTCTGATGCGATAAGAATAGATTCCTTTATGGATATAAACAATTTTTTCTGCCAACAAATAAATCTTTTGATTGAGGTAACCGTCCTCTCCTAATTTACCTATGTCGAAGCGTAACTGCTCGAACAATCCTGCCTTATAAAGTTTACCCCAAGCAGATATCAAAGCAAAACTCTTCATTTCTTGAGATTCATACAAGTTCTCAAAGATGGAAACATTGTCATACACTTTCTCATAATAGGAGTCTCCCAATATATGAAAGTAGAACATTCCTTCGCTTTCGTTGAAAGAATAGTAATTCCCAACTGCTATATCAGCCTGATATTCCACTATTTTTTTGTATAGAGTTTCTAGGTAATCCTGTTCAATCCAATCATCTGAGTCTACAAAAGTCACATAATCTCCGGACATATTTTCCAGACCGGTGTTTCGTGCAGCAGACAAGCCAGCATTTTCTTGTTCTATATAGATAATTCGGTGATCGATTTCTCCAAATTCTTGACAAATCTCGCCTGATGTATCAGTAGAACCATCATTAACGACAATAATCTCAATATTTTTATATGTTTGAGCAATAATACTATCTAGGCATTTTCTCAGATAGCTTTCCACATTGTATACCGGTACAATGACCGTTATTTTATCATCCACTAGCGTTTTTCTCCTTATATTTATTATACAATTTTTTAGTCAAAATTTCAGCTATATAATAGTAAAAACCCCTTGAAAATTCTACTTTTTCAAGGGGTTTCTATTATTTACGTGCACGAGTTAGTTTACCCTAAATTTATAGGTTATCTTACTCTTCTTCATCACGCTTACGACGTTTCGCAACTAGGCCTAGACCTCCCACAGCTGCCAAAGCTCCAAGGAGTACAGATGATTTAGAAGCTTCTGTACCAGTATTTGGCAATTGCTGTCTTGACTTACCTGCTGATTCTGATGGTGTTTCAGAAGATAATGTATCTGCTGAGGCTGACGCGCTTGTTGACGCTGATGTGCTTGCTGAAGCTGAAGCACTTGTTGACGCTGATTCAGAAGCTGATGTGCTTGCTGATTCTGACGCACTTGTTGATGCTGATTCAGAAGCGCTTGTGCTTGCTGAGGCTGAGGCTGATGCACTTGTCGATGCTGATTCAGATGCCGATGTGCTTGCCGATGCTGAAGCTGATGCACTTGTTGACGCTGATTCTGATGCCGATGTGCTTGCTGAGGCTGAGGCTGATGCACTTGTCGATGCTGACTCAGATGCACTTGTTGATGCCGATTCAGAAGCTGATGTGCTTGCTGATGCTGAGGCAGACGTTGATGCTGACTCAGATGCACTTGTTGATGCTGATGCTGAGGCACTTGTTGATGCTGATTCAGAAGCCGATGTGCTTGCTGAGGCTGATGCTGAAGCACTTGTCGATGCTGACTCAGAAGCTGATGTGCTTGCTGAGGCTGAGGCTGATGCACTTGTCGATGCTGACTCAGAAGCTGATGTGCTTGCCGATGCTGAAGCTGATGCACTTGTTGACGCTGATTCTGATGCCGATGTGCTTGCTGAGGCTGATGCTGAAGCACTTGTCGATGCTGATTCAGATGCCGATGTGCTTGCTGATACTGAAGCTGAAGCACTTGTCGATGCTGACTCAGATGCACTTGTTGATGCCGATTCAGAAGCTGATGTGCTTGCTGATGCTGAGGCAGACGTTGATGCTGACTCAGAGGCACTTGTTGATGCTGACTCAGAGGCTGATGTGCTTGCTGAAGCTGAAGCACTTGTTGACGCTGATTCAGAAGCCGATGTGCTTGCTGATTCTGATGCAGACGTTGATGCTGACTCAGAGGCACTTGTTGATGCCGATTCAGAAGCTGATGTGCTTGCTGACTCTGACGCAGACGTTGATGCTGATGCTGAGGCACTTGTTGATGCTGATTCAGAAGCCGATGTGCTTGCTGATTCTGATGCAGACGTTGATGCTGACTCAGAGGCACTTGTTGATGCCGATTCAGAAGCTGATGTGCTTGCTGATTCTGACGCACTTGTTGATGCTGATTCAGAAGCCGATGTGCTTGCTGACTCAGATGCGCTTGTGCTTGCTGATTCTGACGCACTTGTTGACGCTGACTCAGAGGCACTTGTTGATGCCGATTCAGAAGCTGATGTGCTTGCTGATTCTGATGCAGACGTTGATGCTGACTCAGAGGCACTTGTTGATGCCGATTCAGAAGCTGATGTGCTTGCTGAAGCTGAAGCACTTGTTGACGCTGACTCAGAGGCGCTTGTGCTTGCTGATTGACTTGCACTTGTTGACGCTGATTCTGATGCGCTTGTTGACGCTGATTCAGAAGCTGATGTGCTTGCTGACTCTGACGCACTTGTTGACGCTGATTCAGAGGCTGATGTGCTTGCTGATTCTGATGCACTTGTTGACGCTGATTCTGAAGCCGATGTGCTTGCTGACTCAGAGGCGCTTGTTGATGCTGACTCTGATGCACTTGTTGATGCTGACTCAGAAGCCGATGTGCTTGCTGATTCTGATGCACTTGTTGAGGCTGATTCTGATGCGCTTGTTGACGCTGATTCAGAGGCTGATGTGCTTGCTGATTCTGATGCGCTTGTTGACGCTGATTGGCTTGCACTTGTTGAGGCTGATTCAGAAGCTGATGTACTTGCTGATTCTGATGCCGATGTGCTTGCTGATTGACTTGCACTTGTTGACGCTGATTCAGAAGCTGATGTACTTGCTGACTCTGACGCACTTGTTGAGGCTGACTCAGAAGCGCTTGTTGACGCTGATTCAGAGGCCGATGTGCTTGCTGATTCAGAAGCTGATGTACTTGCTGACTCTGATGCGCTTGTTGACGCTGATTCAGAAGCCGATGTGCTTGCTGATTCTGAGGCGCTTGTTGATGCTGACTCAGAAGCTGATGTGCTTGCTGACTCAGAAGCGCTTGTTGACGCTGATTCAGAAGCTGATGTACTTGCTGACTCAGAGGCGCTTGTTGATGCTGACTCTGATGCACTTGTGCTTGCTGATTCTGAAGCACTTGTTGATGCTGACTCAGAAGCCGATGTGCTTGCTGATTCTGAAGCGCTTGTTGATGCTGACTCTGATGCACTTGTGCTTGCTGATTCTGAAGCACTTGTTGATGCTGACTCAGAAGCCGATGTGCTTGCTGATTGACTTGCACTTGTTGAGGCTGATTCTGACGCACTTGTTGACGCTGATTCAGAAGCTGATGTACTTGCTGACTCTGACGCACTTGTTGAGGCTGACTCAGAAGCGCTTGTTGACGCTGATTCAGAAGCCGATGTGCTTGCTGATTCTGAGGCGCTTGTTGATGCTGACTCAGAAGCTGATGTGCTTGCTGACTCAGAAGCGCTTGTTGACGCTGATTCAGAAGCTGATGTACTTGCTGACTCAGAGGCGCTTGTTGATGCTGACTCTGATGCACTTGTGCTTGCTGATTCTGAAGCACTTGTTGATGCTGACTCAGAAGCCGATGTGCTTGCTGATTCTGAAGCACTTGTTGACGCTGACTCAGAAGCCGATGTGCTTGCTGACTCTGATGCACTTGTTGACGCTGATTGGCTCGCACTTGTTGAGGCTGACTCAGATGCCGATGTACTTGCTGATTCTGAGGCACTTGTTGATGCTGACTCAGAAGCTGATGTACTTGCTGATTCTGAGGCACTTGTTGAGGCTGATTCAGAAGCCGATGTGCTTGCTGATTCTGACGCACTTGTTGATGCTGATTCAGAAGCTGATGTACTTGCTGACTCTGAGGCGCTTGTTGACGCTGATTCAGAAGCCGATGTGCTTGCTGACTCTGAGGCGCTTGTTGACGCTGACTCAGATGCTGATGTACTTGCTGACTCTGACGCACTTGTTGATGCTGACTCAGAAGCTGATGTGCTTGCTGATTCTGATGCACTTGTTGAGGCTGATTCAGAAGCCGATGTACTTGCTGACTCAGAGGCACTTGTTGAGGCTGATTCAGAAGCTGATGTACTTGCTGATTCTGATGCACTTGTTGAGGCTGATTCAGAAGCCGATGTACTTGCTGACTCAGAGGCACTTGTTGACGCTGACTCTGATGCGCTTGTGCTTGCTGACTCAGAGGCACTTGTTGATGCCGATTCAGAAGCGCTTGTGCTTGCTGACTCAGAAGCGCTTGTTGACGCTGATTCAGAAGCTGATGTACTTGCTGACTCAGAGGCGCTTGTTGATGCTGACTCTGATGCACTTGTGCTTGCTGATTCTGAAGCCGATGTGCTTGCTGATTCTGAAGCACTTGTTGACGCTGACTCAGAAGCCGATGTGCTTGCTGACTCTGATGCACTTGTTGACGCTGATTCAGAAGCCGATGTGCTTGCTGACTCAGAGGCGCTTGTTGACGCTGATTCAGAAGCCGATGTGCTTGCTGACTCAGAGGCGCTTGTTGACGCTGATTCAGAGGCACTTGTCGATGCTGATTGGCTAGCACTTGTTGATGCTGACTCAGAAGCTGATGTGCTTGCTGATTGACTCGCACTTGTTGATGCTGACTCAGAGGCAGATGTGCTTGCTGATTCTGACGCACTTGTTGACGCTGACTCAGAGGCACTTGTCGATGCTGATTGGCTCGCACTTGTTGATGCTGACTCAGAAGCTGATGTGCTTGCTGATTGACTCGCACTTGTTGATGCTGACTCAGAGGCACTTGTGCTTGCTGATTGGCTTGCACTTGTTGATGCTGACTCAGAAGCTGATGTGCTTGCTGATTGGCTCGCACTTGTTGATGCTGACTCAGAGGCACTTGTGCTTGCTGATTGGCTTGCACTTGTTGATGCTGATTCAGAAGCTGATGTGCTTGCTGATTGACTCGCACTTGTTGATGCTGACTCAGAGGCCGATGTGCTTGCTGATTCTGACGCACTTGTTGACGCTGACTCAGAGGCACTTGTCGATGCTGATTCTGACGCACTTGTTGACGCTGACTCAGAGGCACTTGTCGATGCTGATTGGCTCGCACTTGTTGATGCTGACTCAGAAGCTGATGTGCTTGCTGATTGACTCGCACTGGTTGATGCTGATTCAGAAGCTGATGTGCTTGCTGATTGGCTAGCACTTGTTGATGCTGATTGACTCGCACTTGTTGATGCTGACTCAGAGGCACTTGTCGATGCTGATTGGCTTGCACTTGTTGATGCTGATTCAGAGGCAGATGTGCTTGCTGATTGGCTTGCACTTGTTGATGCTGACTCAGACGCTGATGTGCTTGCTGATTGGCTCGCACTGGTTGATGCTGACTCAGATGCCGATGTGCTTGCTGATTCTGACGCACTTGTTGACGCTGACTCAGAGGCACTTGTGCTTGCTGATTGACTTGCACTTGTTGATGCTGACTCAGAGGCCGATGTGCTTGCTGATTCTGACGCACTTGTTGACGCTGACTCAGAGGCACTTGTCGATGCTGATTCTGACGCACTTGTTGACGCTGACTCAGAGGCACTTGTCGATGCTGATTGGCTCGCACTTGTTGATGCTGACTCAGAAGCTGATGTGCTTGCTGATTGACTCGCACTTGTTGATGCTGATTCAGAAGCTGATGTGCTTGCTGATTGGCTTGCACTTGTTGATGCTGATTGACTCGCACTGGTTGATGCTGACTCAGAAGCTGATGTGCTTGCTGATTGACTTGCACTTGTTGATGCTGATTCAGACGCTGATGTGCTTGCTGATTGGCTTGCACTTGTTGATGCTGACTCAGAGGCACTTGTGCTTGCTGATTGGCTTGCACTTGTTGATGCTGATTCAGAAGCTGATGTGCTTGCTGATTGACTCGCACTGGTTGATGCTGACTCAGAGGCCGATGTGCTTGCTGATTCTGATGCACTTGTTGATGCTGACTCTGATGCGCTTGTTGACGCTGATTGGCTCGCACTTGTTGATGCTGACTCAGAGGCCGATGTACTTGCTGATTCTGATGCACTTGTTGATGCTGACTCAGAAGCTGATGTGCTTGCTGATTGACTTGCACTTGTTGATGCTGATTCAGAAGCTGATGTGCTTGCTGATTGGCTTGCACTTGTTGATGCTGACTCAGAGGCACTTGTCGATGCTGATTGGCTGGCACTTGTTGATGCTGATTCAGAGGCTGATGTGCTTGCTGACTCTGACGCACTTGTTGATGCTGACTCAGAGGCGCTTGTGCTTGCTGATTGGCTCGCACTTGTTGATGCTGACTCAGATGCCGATGTGCTTGCTGATTCTGACGCACTTGTTGACGCTGACTCAGAGGCACTTGTGCTTGCTGATTGGCTCGCACTTGTTGACGCTGATTCAGATGCCGATGTGCTTGCTGATTGGCTTGCACTTGTTGATGCTGATTCAGATGCCGATGTGCTTGCTGATTCTGACGCACTTGTTGATGCTGACTCAGAGGCACTTGTGCTTGCTGATTGGCTTGCACTTGTTGATGCTGACTCAGACGCTGATGTGCTTGCTGATTGACTTGCACTTGTTGATGCTGATTCAGACGCTGATGTGCTTGCTGATTGGCTTGCACTTGTTGATGCTGACTCAGAGGCACTTGTGCTTGCTGATTGGCTTGCACTTGTTGATGCTGATTCAGAAGCTGATGTGCTTGCTGATTGACTCGCACTGGTTGATGCTGACTCAGAGGCCGATGTGCTTGCTGATTCTGACGCACTTGTTGACGCTGACTCAGAGGCACTTGTCGATGCTGATTCTGACGCACTTGTTGACGCTGACTCAGAGGCACTTGTCGATGCTGATTGGCTCGCACTTGTTGATGCTGATTCAGACGCTGATGTGCTTGCTGATTGGCTTGCACTTGTTGATGCTGATTCAGATGCCGATGTGCTTGCTGATTCTGACGCACTTGTTGATGCTGACTCAGAGGCACTTGTGCTTGCTGATTGGCTTGCACTTGTTGATGCTGACTCAGACGCTGATGTGCTTGCTGATTGACTTGCACTTGTTGATGCTGATTCAGAAGCTGATGTGCTTGCTGATTGGCTTGCACTTGTTGATGCTGACTCAGAGGCACTTGTCGATGCTGATTGGCTTGCACTTGTTGATGCTGATTGGCTTGCACTTGTTGATGCTGATTCAGATGCTGATGTACTTGCTGACTCTGACGCACTTGTTGATGCTGACTCAGAGGCGCTTGTGCTTGCTGATTCTGACGCACTTGTTGACGCTGATTCAGAAGCCGATGTGCTTGCTGACTCTGAAGCACTTGTTGATGCTGATTCAG
This sequence comes from Streptococcus mitis, assembly GCF_000722755.1. Lineage (GTDB taxonomy): Bacteria > Bacillota > Bacilli > Lactobacillales > Streptococcaceae > Streptococcus > Streptococcus mitis_CM. Next base: position 89,344 of record NZ_JPFY01000014.1, read on the forward strand.
AAGCTGATGTGCTTGCTGATTCTGACGCACTTGTTGATGCTGATTCAGAGGCGCTTGTTGACGCTGATTCAGAGGCACTTGTTGACGCTGACTCAGATGCTGATGTGCTTGCTGATTGACTTGCACTTGTTGATGCGGACTCAGAAGCCGATGTGCTTGCTGATTCTGATGCACTTGTTGATGCTGATTCAGAAGCCGATGTGCTTGCTGACTCTGATGCACTTGTTGATGCGGACTCAGAAGCTGATGTGCTTGCTGATTCTGATGCACTTGTTGACGCTGACTCAGAGGCACTTGTTGACGCTGACTCTGATGCGCTTGTACTTGCTGACTCTGAGGCGCTTGTCGATGCTGATTCTGATGCACTTGTTGACGCTGATTCAGAGGCCGATGTGCTTGCTGATTCTGATGCACTTGTTGATGCTGACTCTGATGCGCTTGTTGACGCTGATTGGCTCGCACTTGTTGATGCTGACTCAGAGGCCGATGTACTTGCTGATTCTGATGCACTTGTTGATGCTGACTCTGATGCGCTTGTTGACGCTGATTCAGAGGCCGATGTGCTTGCTGATTCTGATGCGCTTGTTGACGCTGATTCAGATGCTGATGTACTTGCTGACTCTGAGGCGCTTGTTGACGCTGATTCAGAAGCCGATGTGCTTGCTGATTCAGAAGCCGATGTGCTTGCTGACTCTGATGCGCTTGTTGACGCTGACTGGCTAGCTGACGTGCTTGCTGATTGACTTGCGCTTGTTGATGCGGATTGGCTAGCTGATGTACTTGCTGATTGACTGGCGCTTGTTGATGCTGACTGGCTAGCTGACGTGCTTGCTGATTGGCTTGCACTTGTCGACGCTGACTTAGATGCACTTGTTGAAGCACTTTGGCTCGCACTTGTCGACGCTGACTGACTTGCACTGGTCGATGCGGACTTAGATGCACTCGTTGAAGCACTTTGGCTGGCACTGGTTGACGCTGATACTGACGCGCTTGTGCTTGCTGACACTGATGCACGGTAATCTGAATCTGATATATCCGGTGTTACCGTATTTACCGTTCCATCTTTATAAGTGATGGTCACCGTTCCATTTTCTGCAATAGAATAACTTCTAATACGGTTTGCAGTCTCTGGATTTGCTGTTTTCACAGCAGCCAAGATCTTATCTTTCTCACGCTGGTTCAGAGCGTTTGGATGTTCAACTTGAAAGACTACTGACGGCTTCTTACCAGGGAATCTTTCATTCAATTTACCTTGAGCAACAACTACTGTCGGAGTACGTGCTTCGTTATTAGACAAGTCTACAGCTTTGGTCCCGAGATTCCATGTATTTTTATCAGCATATTCCTGATTAGGATTATAAGTCGCCGTATACTCCAAAGTAGCAGGAGCATTCGTTGGTGTATTCTTGAACCCTGGCGCATCATCATTCGAAGAATATCCTTTTTGGAATATTCTATCTTTATCAGAAACACCATCATAAAGTTTCAAGTCTCTAAGTTTGCCACTATTATCTGAACCTTTCAAGACAACTTTAACTTCATCTCCGGCAAAAATTTCGTACCCACTCGTACCAGGACGGACATTATTTTTCGGAGAAAGTTTTTCCCACTTACCACCATTCTTAACATAGATTTCAAATTCAGGATTTGGAGCTACATTTTCGTTAGTAATCGTCTTAGAAGATGTGGCAGATTGAAGAGTTACATTGTTACCGTTTGGATCCCGAACAACCTTCTCTTGTTTAACCGTTACATTTCCTGTAGGTAAGAGTCCATTATTGGCATCAGTAACCCGTTTCAAATCAGACGGTCCAAATGTCACACTTGTTCCTGTTGCTTGCTTTTGAATTGTCTGACCAGCAATAGTCAAGGTCACTGTAGCTCCTGGAGTTACGTTATTTACCACAATCGAACGATTTGGCAAACCACCTTTTTCAGTAACTGAATCAGATGCAATTTCAGGCGCTTGTGGATTTACTTTCACAGTAACAGGGACTTTTTGTTTAACTCTGACACCTGTTGAATCTGCAGGTAATTCTACTTCTACTTCCTTAGTAAAGGTTCCTACCTCAGTGAGTGACGGAGCACCACCTACCCAGTTGTAATTAGTGTTTGTCGCGTTAAAAGTTGGGCTTCCCGATACTTTTGTAACCGCGTTTTGCGGATTTGCTACAGCTTGTTTATAAGCTGGATCATCTGTCTTATTTTGAGTAAAGACATAAGAACGATTTGATTCAAACTTATAGACATCATGGACAACATCAACAGTTTTACTTAGTTTATTAGTGTCATTTTCCCCCATACGACCTACCGGATAGGTAAAGGTCACTTGGTAGGTATTGCTTCCTGCCTCATTTGTATTGATAGGTGAGCCAGAAACTACTTGACCATTTTTACTCCAAGCTTGGCTTGCACCACTTGGATATCCAGCAGTTCCTTCTTTATCAACATAATTATGCCAAACTGTTCCCTTATGAGGTTGTGTTCCTTGAATATCATTTACTGGACCTTTAGGCTTAATTGTCGCTAGAACTTCATAATCTACAGTAACATCTTCGCTTCCGCCATTAGGATATTCGATGTGGGCAACTGCTTGTTTAGACCCTGTCTCAGCAGTATTAATTTCTGACCCTGGTTTCCAAGTAATTCTTGTTCCATTTGGGAATGCTTTACCGTTAGCACGTTGGATAAAGTTACTCGCATCTCCCAAGTCGCTCGCCTGTTCTCCAATATAGGTATAGACTTTCGGTACTTTAGCAATTGGATCGTATTTTTCCAAGGCAGCATTGATAGTACTTGTGGTACCATCACGATAGGTAACGGTTATCGTACCATTTGTTGAGACTTCAATTTTCGCTCTAGTACCTGGGAAGGTTAAAACGGTACCATTTGCATCTGAAGTCACATTTGGCTGGACTCCTGTCTTAGCGAGATCTTGATTAGATAGTAAATCACGTTTATTGGTTGAATTATTAATGAAGTTATTATAAACTTCTCCAATTTCTTGCGGCGTTAAATGCTCCAAATCCTTAACTTGAACAACATCTCCACTCTGAACATCATGACGCTCGTTGAATCCTTTGATGGTGTAGGTAACAGTTGCTTCAGATTATTTATTACCCCAATCAACTGCTCCAATAAGATAGGTATAGGTTTTTCCTACTGTAGCAGATGCATCACCGTTACCTACAGTTCCATGTATATGACTGCCAATATTTTCATATTCCCGAGGCTGATTGAGAAATGGATTTTTATTTCTTGGATCATTAGGATTATAGTTTGGATTCAGTCTATTTATCGCTTGTCCCATCAGAGGACCATCATAAGTAACGCCAGGAATAGGGTCTCCACCTCTTGATCCATATGAATGAATTCTAGTTCCATTTTTTAGTATAGAAACTTCGAGATCAATACTATCATCATTATAGACATCGAAATGAGTACCTTTTTTTATTTCAATATTTGGACCTGATTTACTTACAGAAGGTTTTGGCGTCGGTTTTGATTCATTATACCCTGTTGGAACACTTGCCGTTTGAACTCTAGAAGCATTCCCTTGAGTATTTTGTCCGATAGGTGCCGAGCTAACCTGAACCTGCATATCTGCAGTCGCAGTCGGAACATTGTTATCGTATTTAACTTTGACTACAATCGTACCGTTTAAGTTTCTATTTTGTCCATGTCTGTAATTATAAACAATTTCAGAACCCTGAGTAAAGGTTGGAGTCATCTGATTGTCATTAAATGTTGCACTTTGGACATGACCACCTCGGCCGACATTTATTTTAACACCCACATTGCTCAAAGCACTATTAGCCTGAACATTCATGGTGTACGTCGCGATACCAGTAGCCTTATCAAAAGTAGCAACTGGACTACTTACTGTCATACGGCTATCATTTTGAGAAGGAGCCCAACTTGCACGAAGGGAAGCATCACGCAACATGGCTTGACCATTACGGGCATCACGCGCACCTGAGTTGGCTCTCAAAACAGCATTGACAATAGAATTACGAGCTAGAGTCGCTTTTTGCACCACCGCTGTCCAGTCACTCGTTGGATTTGCCAAAGCTTTTTCAATAGCTGTCACTGCTGCATTTACCTTAGTAATTGCAGAATCAGTGTTTGGTAAACCAGCAGCCTTCGCTAAGTATTCACCCATTTCGGCTGATAACTTGGTTAACTTCTTACGATTTTCTTCATTTTTCTTTACAGAAGTTTCTACAGATGACAAGGTTGCAGCTGTTGCACCAACTAAACTTGTTGTATCTGAATTTGTTTTAACAACATTTGACTCAATAGCAGCAGGCTTCAAAATTGATGAATCAATTTTGGCAACCTTTGATTCATTTTGAGTCGATACTTTCTTATCATCTTGAACTTCAGATACAGTTTTTTCTGAGGAAGCTCCTACTGATGTTGACACGCTACTTGTTTGGCTAGCAGATTGACTCAAACTAGTTGACGTACTAGCGGAATCTGAAGCGCTAGCGCTAGCTGAAGATGATGTGCTAGCTGAGGCACTAACTGACGTACTAGCGGAAGCACTTGCTGAAGTGCTGGCTGAAGTACTAGCTGAACTGCTAGTAGAAGCTGATTCTGAAATCGAAGCGCTTTCACTCATAGAAGTAGACAAGCTAGCAGAATTTTCCGAGTTACTTAGAGATGTTGTCCCCAAAACTGCTGTATCATTTGTAACTAAAAGGTCTGGATTTTCCAGTGTTTTTTCCACGGCTACTGTTTCATTTGCAAATACTTTTGTTTGAGTAGCAAGACTACCACCTAAAACTGCTCCTGTGGCGGCAAGTCCCTTGATAATATCCAGACCTGTAATAGAAGGATTCACTTTATCCTCTACCACTTCAGTCATGACTTGAGTCGTATCTACACCACCCCGTAAGACCTTGAATAAACCAAAAAGAGAGGTTGAAGCTCGCAACCAATGTTTTCCTGATTTGATTAACTTGTATCTCGTCACACGGTCGGTTTCTCTATATTCACCTTTCTGACGTCTAAAAAACATGTTTTATCCTTTCATTCTATACCAAAGAGTGCACTCTGGCCCATTTAATCATACCCTCAAATTATACTTTAAATGCAAACGCTTGTCAAGAAATTTGATATATTTTTATATAATATCACCATTCAAATATTTTGAAATGTCCAACTATTTATAAGTTCTCTAACAGCATCTAATAGCTTGGTATAAAAAGCCTCAAATAACTTTTTAAAATATATATAACTAAATTTATTTTAGTTGTAAAAAGTATATAACGTTCGGATTTTCAATATATTATATAAACACAATATAAAAAATTGACTATTCATGTTTCATTGATAAACTCATAATGTAATGCAAAAATACTATCTAGGTAGGTCTTGTGACAATAGATTATCATAAAAAATTGCTTCGAATCAACTCGATTATCCTCTGTAACTCCTATCAAAAATGCCCACAATTAGGTTATAATCATGGGCATTCTATTGATGTTTTTTCTAGTTAGCTAGGCCATTATCTCCCCGTCACGACAGAAAAGCCCACGAATTGATACCATTCGTGGATTTTTACTAGTGAAGCGTTTAGGTAGACCGCCATAGCGGTTACCTATTATTAGATTACGACACTGAATTTTACAAATAGATTCCATTTGTAAAACTCAGTTAGCGAGGTAGTTAGGTCATACACTATCTAATCGTTACGACGTAAAGTTTTACGAATCGATACTATTCGTAAAACTTTACTAGTGGAGCGCCTAGCTAAGTTCCTTAGAAACTTGGCGTTAGTTACTTAGATTGTTACACAATCAAGTATATTTACTGAACTACGACACGGAGTTTGGCAAATCGATTTTATTTGCCAAACGTAGTTAGTAAGGCAGTTAGCTAGACTACTTCCTACCAGTTACGACGGAAAAATCCACGAATCAATAATATTCTTCGTGGATTTTTCCTAGTGAAGCGTTTAGGTAAGCCGCCATAGCGGTTACCGTCAAATGACAGCAACTTTATGTTGCTAGTCATTTGTAACGATTTACATCTTTTCTTCCAACTCTACATCTGGATACTTATCCGCAAACCAGCGGAGGGCAAAGTCATTTTCAAAGAGGAAGACTGGTTGGTCAAAACGGTCTTTGGCCAAGATATTTCGGCTTGATGACATCCGTTCATCCAAGTCCTCAGGCTTGATCCAACGAACGGTCTTTTTACCCATTGGGCTCATGACCACTTCCGCATTGTACTCACCTTCCATGCGGTGTTTAAAGACTTCAAACTGGAGTTGACCAACAGCACCTAGCATGTACTCGCCTGTTTGGTAGTTCTTATAAAGCTGAATAGCTCCCTCTTGCACCAGTTGCTCAATTCCCTTGTGGAAGGATTTTTGCTTCATGACATTCTTAGCGGAAACTTTCATGAAAATTTCAGGAGTAAAAGTTGGCAGTGGTTCAAATTCAAACTTGTTTTTGCCAACAGTCAATGTATCCCCAACCTGATAAGTACCTGTATCATAAACCCCGATGATATCACCCGCCACGGCATTGGTTACATTCTCACGACTTTCCGCCATAAACTGGGTAACATTAGACAATTTAGCCCCCTTACCAGTACGAGGTAGGTTGACACTCATGCCTCGCTCAAATTCACCTGATACGATACGGACAAAGGCGATACGGTCACGGTGACGAGGGTCCATGTTGGCTTGGATCTTAAAGACAAATCCCGAGAAATCCTTGTCATAAGGATCTACAATTTCGCCGTCTGTTTTCTTATGACCATGTGGTTCTGGAGCAAACTTGAGGAAGGTTTCAAGGAAGGTCTGCACACCAAAATTAGTAAGAGCTGAACCGAAGAAGACAGGCGTCAATTCTCCAGCCAGAATAGCTTCTTCTGAAAACTCATTCCCAGCTTCATTTAAAAGCTCAATATCATCCTTGACTTGCTCGTAGAAAGGATTGCTACCAAAAAGCTTGTCCCCATCTTCTAAACTGGCAAAACGCTCATCCCCTTTGTAGAGCTCCAGGCGTTGGTTATAAAGGTCATATAAACCTTCAAAGGCTTTCCCCATCCCAATTGGCCAGTTCATCGGATAGCTAGCAATGCCCAAGACTTCTTCTAATTCTTGCAAGAGGTCCAGCGGCTCACGACCGTCACGGTCTAGCTTGTTCATAAAGGTAAAGACTGGAATACCACGGTGTTTCACAACCTCAAACAATTTCTTGGTTTGAGCCTCGATACCCTTGGCAGAATCCACCACCATGACCGCAGCATCCACCGCCATCAAGGTACGATAGGTATCTTCTGAGAAGTCCTCGTGCCCTGGTGTGTCGAGGATATTCACACGCTTGCCATCGTAGTCAAATTGCATAACAGATGAAGTAACCGAAATCCCACGTTGCTTCTCGATATCCATCCAGTCAGACTTGGCAAAAGTCCCTGTTTTCTTCCCTTTTACCGTACCAGCCTCACGAATCTCGCCCCCAAAGTAGAGCAACTGCTCAGTAATTGTTGTTTTCCCCGCGTCCGGGTGAGAGATGATGGCAAAGGTACGACGTTTCTTAATTTCTTCTTGAATATTCATAAGTTCTCTTTCTTTAGATTCTCTATTTTTCTTGTTTCAATAGCTAAGAATGATTTTTACATTGGATTTTACCATTCCTTTCAACACTCCATTATATCGGATTTTGAGTAGTTTTTCAATTGCTCATCCGATGAAAAAAGTTAGCTAGAGCACTGATTTCACCTGGTTTCTCTTTTTCCACCGTTTTTTGAACAAGATATCAAAAAGAACCAGAGCCAGTGAAAGGATGACGGACACAAGTAGGTACTTTAGCCATAGGGGGGCATCAGGAATAAAAGGTGTCTTATTTAACAAGCCATAATTCCCACCAGTCACCTGATTAACCCCAACTAGAAAGAGATTGAGGATAAAGGTATAGACTACAATCATATATTTCTTGAGTAGGCTCTTGTCATAGTGATTCATCAAGTAAACCAAGGAATTCACTAGAAGGGCATAGTGCCCAATCAAAAATGAAAAACTGGTAATATGGGGGAAGTCATAGGGGTCAAAAACTGGGTAAACCAGTGCAAATACAGCTCCACTTGCTCCTAAGAGGGCAAAATACTGCTTGCTTTTCCATTTATCAGGCAAGAAAACCACAGCAAACATAGCTAAACGGCAATGATAAAATGGGAGACTATTAGAAAAGGGAATCCCAAAACCAACATACCAACTATAGAGTGCTAGCAACTGGAGGATCTGAATCCCCTTAAACAAGTATACAAATTTCGGATTTTTGTGATAAGTAAGTGCCCCATAAATACAAAGCATTAAGACAAGCATCATGACCCCATACCAAAAAAGTGAAATGGGAGGAGGGACTGTCTGAGTTCTGGTGATAAATTGATGGAACATGTTTCTATCCTAACTCTTATTTTTTCTTTTTCTAGTTTAACTATTATAGCGAATTAAAAACGATTTTTCAATTTCTATTTCTTTTCAGTTTGGCTCCCTTATTTATAGGAAAATATGGTAAAATAGAACAGACTAAAAATCATCATTTCACGAAAGGATGCAAGATGAAAATTACGCAAGAAGAGGTAACACACGTTGCCAATCTTTCAAAATTAAGATTCTCTGAAGAAGAAACTGCTGCCTTTGCTACGACCTTGTCTAAGATTGTTGACATGGTTGAATTGCTGGGCGAAGTCGACACAACTGGTGTCGCACCTACTACAACTATGGCTGACCGCAAGACCGTACTCCGCCCTGATGTGGCCGAAGAAGGAACAGACCGTGATCGCTTGTTTAAAAACGTACCTGAAAAAGACAACTACTATATCAAGGTACCAGCTATCCTAGACGATGGAGGAGATGCCTAATGACTTTCAACAATAAAACCATTGAAGACTTGCACAATCTCCTTGTCTCTAAGGAAATTTCAGCAACTGAATTAACACAAGCTACGCTTGAAGATATCAAGTCTCGCGAGACCGCTATCAACGCTTTTGTTACCATCGCTGAAGAGCAAGCTCTTGCTCAAGCTAAGGCTATTGATGAAGCTGGAATTGACGCTGATAATGTCCTTTCAGGAATTCCACTTGCAGTTAAAGACAATATCTCTACTGATGGTATTCTCACAACTGCAGCCTCAAAAATGCTCTACAACTATGAGCCTATCTTTGATGCGACAGCCGTTGCCAATGCAAAAGCGAAAGGCATGATTGTCGTAGGGAAAACCAACATGGACGAGTTTGCCATGGGTGGATCAGGTGAGACTTCTTACTACGGTGCCACTAAAAATGCTTGGGACCACAGCAAGGTCCCTGGTGGATCATCAAGTGGTTCTGCTGCAGCTGTAGCCTCAGGACAAGTCCGCTTGTCACTTGGTTCTGATACTGGTGGATCTATCCGCCAACCTGCTGCCTTCAACGGAATCGTTGGTCTCAAACCAACCTACGGAACAGTTTCACGTTTCGGTCTCATTGCCTTTGGTAGTTCATTAGACCAGATTGGACCTTTCGCTCCGACTGTTAAGGAAAATGCCTTCTTGCTCAATGCTATTGCAAGCGAAGATGCCAAAGACTCTACTTCTGCTCCTGTCCGCATTGCCGACTTTACTTCAAAAATTGGTCAAGACATCAAGGGCATGAAAATTGCTTTGCCTAAGGAATACCTTGGTGAAGGAATTGACCCAGAGGTTAAGGAAACTATCCTGAATGCCGCTAAACACTTTGAAAAACTTGGTGCTATTGTCGAAGAAGTCAGCCTCCCTCACTCTAAATACGGTGTTGCCGTTTACTACATTATCGCTTCATCAGAAGCTTCATCAAACTTGCAACGCTTTGACGGTATTCGTTACGGCTACCGCGCAGAGGATGCGACCAACCTTGACGAAATCTATGTAAACAGCCGTAGCCAAGGTTTCGGTGAAGAAGTAAAACGCCGTATCATGCTTGGAACATTCAGCCTTTCATCAGGTTACTATGATGCTTACTACAAGAAAGCTGGTCAAGTTCGTACCCTCATCATCCAAGATTTCGAAAACGTCTTTGCGGATTATGACCTGATTTTGGGTCCAACTGCTCCAAGCGTTGCCTATGACTTGGATTCACTCAACCATGATCCAGTTGCCATGTACTTGGCTGACCTCTTGACCATCCCAGTCAACTTAGCTGGTCTACCAGGAATTTCGATTCCTGCTGGTTTCTCTCAAGGTCTACCTGTCGGTCTGCAATTGATTGGTCCTAAGTACTCTGAGGAAACCATTTACCAAGCTGCTGCTGCTTTTGAAGCAACAACAGACTACCACAAACAACAACCCGTGATTTTTGGAGGTGATAACTAATGAACTTTGAAACAGTCATTGGACTTGAAGTCCACGTAGAGCTCAACACCAATTCAAAAATCTTCTCACCTACTTCTGCCCACTTTGGAAATGACCAAAATGCCAATACAAATGTGATTGACTGGTCTTTCCCAGGAGTTCTGCCAGTTCTCAATAAAGGTGTTGTCGATGCCGGTATCAAGGCTGCTCTTGCCCTCAACATGGACATCCACAAAAAGATGCACTTTGACCGCAAGAACTACTTCTATCCTGATAATCCAAAAGCCTACCAAATTTCTCAGTTTGATGAGCCAATCGGATATAACGGATGGATTGAAGTGGAGCTAGAAGATGGTACGACTAAGAAAATCGGTATTGAACGTGCTCACTTGGAAGAAGACGCTGGTAAAAACACCCATGGTACAGATGGTTACTCTTATGTTGACCTCAACCGTCAAGGGGTGCCATTGATTGAGATTGTATCTGAAGCCGACATGCGCTCTCCAGAAGAAGCCTATGCTTATCTGACTGCCCTCAAGGAAGTCATCCAGTATACTGGTATTTCTGACGTTAAGATGGAAGAAGGTTCTATGCGTGTAGATGCCAATATCTCCCTTCGTCCTTATGGTCAAAAGAAATTCGGTACTAAGACTGAGTTGAAGAACCTCAACTCCTTCTCTAACGTCCGCAAGGGTCTTGAATACGAAGTCCAACGTCAAGCTGAAATCCTACGCTCAGGTGGTCAAATCCGCCAAGAAACACGCCGTTACGATGAAGCCAACAAAGCAACCATCCTCATGCGTGTCAAGGAAGGCGCTGCTGACTACCGCTACTTCCCAGAACCAGACCTACCCCTCTTTGAAATCTCAGACGAGTGGATTGAGGAAATGCGGACAGAGTTGCCAGAATTTCCAAAAGAACGCCGTGCGCGCTACGTGGCTGACCTTGGCTTGTCAGACTACGATGCTAGCCAGTTGACTGCCAATAAAGTCACTTCTGACTTCTTTGAGAAAGCTGTCGCCCTCGGTGGTGATGCCAAACAAGTCTCTAACTGGCTCCAAGGTGAAGTTGCTCAGTTCTTGAACGCCGAAGGCAAGACACTGGAACAAATCGAATTGACACCAAAAAACTTGGTTGAAATGATTGCCATCATCGAAGACGGCACTATCTCGTCTAAGATTGCCAAGAAAGTCTTTGTCCACCTAGCTAAAAATGGCGGTGGCGCGCGTGAATACGTGGAAAAAGCAGGTATGGTTCAAATCTCAGATCCAGAAATCTTGATCCCAATCATCCACCAAGTCTTTGCAGATAATGAAGCTGCTGTTGCCGACTTCAAGTCAGGAAAACGCAACGCAGACAAGGCCTTCACAGGCTTCCTCATGAAAGCAACCAAAGGCCAAGCCAACCCACAAGTCGCCCTTAAACTTCTTGCACAGGAATTGGCGAAGTTGAAAGAAGAGTAGTATGTAAAAGAAACCAGCCCTGAGGTTGGTTTTTTCTCCCCTACCATCTCCCAATAACTATTTTGGCTTTATTTCCAGAAGATTTTATGGTAAAATGAAGAGTAATAATATTTATTAAAGAGGTAAAAACATGATTGAAGCAAGCAAATTGAAAGCTGGTATGACATTTGAAACTGCAGACGGAAAATTGATCCGCGTTTTGGAAGCTAGCCACCACAAACCAGGTAAAGGAAACACAATCATGCGTATGAAATTGCGTGATGTCCGTACTGGTTCTACATTTGATACAAGCTACCGTCCAGAAGAAAAATTCGAACAAGCTATTATCGAAACTGTGCCAGCTCAATACTTGTACAAAATGGATGAAACTGCCTACTTCATGAACACTGAAACTTACGACCAATACGAAATCCCAGTCGTAAACGTTGAAAATGAATTGCTTTACATCCTTGAAAACTCTGATGTGAAAATCCAATTCTACGGAACTGAAGTAATCGGTGTAACTGTACCAACTACTGTTGAATTGACAGTCGCTGAAACACAACCATCTATCAAAGGTGCTACTGTTACAGGTTCTGGTAAACCAGCGACTATGGAAACTGGACTTGTTGTCAACGTTCCTGACTTCATCGAAGCTGGACAAAAATTGATCATCAACACTGCAGAAGGAACTTACGTTTCTCGTGCCTAATCTCTAGAAAGAGGTCATTCTATGGGAATTGAAGAACAATTTGGCGAAATCGTTATCGCTCCACGTGTACTTGAAAAAATCATTGCCATCGCAACTGCAAAAGTTGATGGTGTCCACTCATTTTCAAATAAATCCGTATCTGATACCCTATCAAAACTCTCTCTTGGTCGTGGCGTCTACTTAAAAGAAAGCAACGAAGAACTAACTGCTGACATCTATCTCTACCTTGAGTACGGTGTAAAAGTACCAAAAGTGGCTCTTGCTATTCAAAAAGCAGTAAAAGATGCTGTCCGTGATATGGCTGATGTGGAACTTGCTGCTGTCAACATCCATGTTGCAGGGATCGTTCCAGATAAAACACCAAAACCTGAATTGAAAGATCTATTTAACGAGGACTTCCTCAATGACTAGTCCATTATTAGAATCTAGACGAGAACTTCGTAAATGCGCTTTTCAAGCTCTTATGAGCCTTGAATTCGACACAGATATGGAAACAGCTTGCCGCTTTGCCTACACACATGACCGTGAAGATGAAGATGTGCAAATCCCTACCTTTCTTCTGAACTTGGTTTCTGGCGTTCAATCTCAAAAAGACGAGTTGGATAAACAAATCAACCAGCACCTCAAGTCAAGCTGGACAGTTGAACGCTTGACCTTGGTGGAAAAAAACTTACTACGCTTGGGTATCTTTGAAATCACTTCATTTGATACACCTCAGCTAGTAGCCGTCAATGAAGCCATTGAACTTGCCAAGAATTTTTCAGATCAAAAATCAGCCCGTTTTATCAATGGACTGCTTAGTCAATTTGTAACTGAAGAAAATGGATAATCGAAAAGGTGTTTGGTCTTCCAAGCACCTTTTGACTTTCCCCTCTGTACAGACTAAGAACCACATAAAAACTAGAACTGACTGCCAG
>NZ_JPFY01000016.1:0-25514 GCF_000722755.1 Streptococcus mitis
GAATCACTACTAGTTGAAGATGGAGTTGCAGAACTAGTCGAGCTTGTTGCTTGGACTACACTATAACTAGACGCAGATGAACGCTCCGGTTGAGTCTGAATATAATTCCAAACATAATAAGTCACAAAAATGACAATCGATAGTGCAAAGAATATAAAATAAAATAAAGGTAAAAATGATGTCTTATTTTTCTTACTTGAACGTCTCCTACCTGTCAACTCCTCTTCATCAACATCTACTTCCTCATAAGTAATCATGCTCCCAGAATCATAAGCATCCAAAACAATTCTCTCATCTAGCTCAACTGCCCACGCATACTTTCTCAAAAAAGAACGAGTATAAAATGGACTAGGAAGTTGATCAAAATCATCAGCTTCCATTGCCTCCAACATATCCAACTGAATTTCTGTTTTTTTATGTAATTCTTCTAAAGTTAACCCTTGGTTGGTTCTAGCTAAACGTAAAACCTCACCAATTGTTTTTTTCCTCATACTTGTCATTCCTTCTTTCTAGTGTCGATTATGATAGGTTGCTATGATTTAAATATTGTAAAATCAACTATGTCACCATCATCTATTAAATGATGTCCAGCATCAAGGACATCCTCTAAAGTAATTTCCTGTAAAATTTTCGGCAAATCAAAGATTGTCTCACCTTGTCCAAAAGCATCATATTGCGTTGCAATAAATTCAAGAGAGTTCATGCTACTGAAAAATTCTCCAAACATCTCTCTTTTTATAATATCTAAATGTTCCTCTGTAATATCTAAATCCTTTGTGAAATTACGAATAGCCTTCCTAAACTGATGAGATAAAGCAACTGGCTCTTTTGTATCCATTGTCAACATAACAAAATGAAAGCGACTTGTTACTTCAACTTCAAGAGATAAGGACGCATCAATTTTACCTGATTCATATAATTTTTGAAAACGATCCGAAGTCCAACCAAACATCATTGCAAACAATAATTTTAATAAAATATGATGTCGATAGCAATCCGCCTCATCAACTTCTCGATTACCTCTAATCCCAATCGCTAGTTTAGGAGAAGACACTTCCATTCTCATACTGTCTGTTTGCTTTACAGCTTGTAAAACAAACTTTTCTCTTGCTACTTCCTGAACATCTAAATCTTCCAGTTCTTTTCTTTCAAAATAGTCCTGTACTTGATCCACATCAAAATTGCCAACTAAAAACAGAGACATATTTACAGGTTTGTAAAACCTTGTGAAGTTTTCTTGCAAATTAGTTAGATTGATTTGGGAAATGGACTCCTCACTGCCAACTATATCAGTTGCTAAAGGTGTGCCTGGATACAAATTCGCTAAAGTTGAAAAGAATAAACACGAATCTGGATCATCTTGATACATTTCTCGTTCTTGCTGGATAATATCCTGCTCTCTTAAAACGGAACCTTCAGTAAAGTGTGCTGATGTTACCAATTCATCAAGTAAGTCTAAATTGTCTAAAAAATGATCCGTTGCTGAAAAAAGATAACTTGTCTTTGTAAAGCTTGTAAAGGCATTACTATCTGCACCTAGACTCGTAAAAGCCGACATCAAATCGCTAGCATCTTCTCTTTCAAATAATTTATGTTCAATAAAATGAGCAATTCCTTCAGGATATTGTTTTACATCTCCGTCAACTTCTGTGACAAGCGTATCTACCGAACCAAACTGTACAGTTACACTCCCGTAAACCTCTTTAAATTCCTTTTTAGGCAAAAGAGCAACTGTCAATCCATTTGACAAACGAGTTCGATAAACCATTTCTTTTACAGCTGGATAGTATTTTTCTTCAAAAACAACCTTTGTCATTCTATTCCTTCCATAAAGTAAATCGCCTGTAGTTTCACATTATTAGCTGCTCTACAAATAGCCTCTTTGTCAACTTGCTCGAGTTTTGCAATCCAACTTTTAAAGTCTGCTGAAGATTTTCCAAGCAAGGCATTTTGATAAGCACGTTCAATCAATGAACTTTGATTATCTTGAGAAAGCAACAGAGACCGACGAATCATTTCCTTTGTTTGCTCTAACTCAAGCTCTGTAAAATAACCTTTTTTTAAATCAAGCAGTTGATTATTCATCATTTTACGAGCCTGGTTCCGATTTTCTTGATCGATACCAGCATACATCCTCAAGAATCCACTAAATAAATCAAGCTGACTTGAAATAGTATAAGCCAATCCAGCATTTTCACGGACGTTTGTAAAGAGCTTAGAATGAGCAAATCCACCAAGTAAACCATTCATTACAATCATGGGTAAATGTTTCTCATCACCATATTCAGAAGGGCAATGATAACCCAATTCCAAAATGGATTGTCCCACATTTTTCCGAACCATACCTTCCTGAAGGATATTAGAATATGGTTGACAATACTGAACTTTTACATCTCCTTCTCGACCTTTGAAGCCAAATGATTCTAATACATTTTGAATTTCAACCTCATTAAAATCACCTAGGAAAAAGAAATCTATTCGATCATTAGCCAAAAATTCTTGGAAACAAGAATAAGAACTTTGTGGAGTTTCAACTAAAATACGATTTCGTAAATCACTATATTCCAATTGAAGACGTTCATCACAAAAAAATAATTTATCTAATTCTTTATGTGCGAAATAAAAAGAATCATCCATATCAGATGCTAAACTTGCTAGCAATTGTTTTTTCTCAATTTCAAATAAGGCCGGATCAAACCCATTATCAACTACTACGGGTGAAAAAAGAGTTTCTTTTAAAAATTCCAAAACCTGAGAAGTTAGCACATTTTTCCTACTTAAAAACTCATCACGAACATAGGTAAATGTAAATTCTACAATATGACTTTGCCCTCTTCTGAAACAATTGGTTGACATATCTGTACCGTATAGACTGGCCAAATGTCTTCTCAAATCTTGAGAAGTGGGGTACATCTGATTAGCAGTCTCTAGCATACTCGCACTCAACATGCGACCTGCAATCGTATCAAGAGATAATGGAGCGGTAAAACGCACGGTGATTTTGTTCGTTTTAAACTTTTTTGATTGGATAAAATGTGTTGAAATTCCATGCACTAACTCCATGATTGACCTCCTTATATACAGACTTCTATTATATCACGAAAACCTGAAATTTTCTTGTTCTCTGTAACACTTTTGAAATAAAAATCGCTTACATTTCTCCCTGTTTCTCTCACTATTTTTAGGAAAATATGGTATAATACCAAAGATTGAGGTGAATTATGGAATACAAATTATTTGAAGAATTTATTACCCTCCAAGCACTACTCAAAGAACTTGGAATTACACATAGCGGAGGAGCTATCAAATCATTTCTCTCTGAACATTCTGTTTACTTTAATGGAGAATTAGAGAGTCGTCGTGGTAAAAAACTTCGTATTGGCGATAAAGTTGACATCCCTGACATAAATATTGACATCTTGTTGACACAACCTACTTCTGAGGAGCAAGAGGAATATCAAGCTGATAAAGTTGAAAAAGAACGAATCGCTAAACTTGTCAAGGAGATGAATAAAGGAGTAAAAAAAGACAACTCTAAACCTACTTCATCAACCAAAAGCAAACAAGCTCCACGATTCCCTGGTAGATAATCATGTGGCTACAACACCTATCTCTCAAGACTTTTCGTAACTATAAAGAGACGAAAATAGACTTTAACCCTAAATTGAATGTCTTTTTAGGACGCAATGCGCAAGGTAAAACAAATATGTTAGAGGCTATCTTATTTTTTAGCCTTAAACACGTAGTCATCGGACTCGAACAGAATAAAAATCTCATTCATTTTGACGAGGAACAACTTCATCTTTCAGGTCTTGTTCAAAAACAAACGGGATCCATTCCTCTCGAAATCGAACTAACACAAAAGGGCGTGTGACAAAAGTTAATCACTTAAAACAGGCACGACTTTCAGATTATGTCGGACACATGAATGTTGTCTTATTTGCTCCGGAAGATTTACAACTAATTAAAGGAGCACCTTCAGTTCGACGAAAATTCATTGATATGGAGCTTGGACAAATTAAGCCCATCTATCTATCAGATTTAACCAATTATAACCATATCCTTAAGCAAAGAAATACCTATCTAAAATCAGCTCAAAAAATAGATGAAACCTTCCTTTCAGTACTAGATGATCAGCTAGTCGATTATGGATGTCGTGTGATGAATCACCGCTTAGATTTCATAAAAAAACTAGAATCATTTGGGCGTAAGAAACATTTTGAACTCTCTAATCAGATTGAAGAGTTGTCAATAGCCTATCAATCTTCTGTCAAGATAGCTGACAAAGAAAACTTATCAGAATCTTTCAAAATTGCTTTAGAAAAAAGTAGGTCCAGAGATTTATTTAAAAAGAATACTGGTGTTGGTCCTCATAGAGATGACATTTCTTTTTATATAAATGGGATGGATGCTAGTTTCGGAAGTCAAGGTCAACATCGTAGTCTCGTCCTTTCTATAAAATTAGCAGAAATCGAGTTGATGGAAAGTATTACTACAGAATCTCCAATATTACTGCTTGACGATGTTATGAGTGAACTTGACAACACTAGACAGTTAAAATTATTAGAAACGATTTCTCAGTCAATCCAAACCTTTATCACAACAACAAGCTTAGATCATCTTCAAAATCTGCCAGAAGATCTAAGTATCTTTACTATTCAGGATGGTAAAGTTGCTGTAAATCAAAATTGACAACATCGTAAAAGAACTCCTGTTTTCACAGGAGTTCTTTTCATTGTTTTTCACATAGAATAATTTGGTGCCTCATTCGTAATTTGTACATCATGAGGATGGCTCTCTTTCAAACCAGCACCAGACATTTCAATAAATTGAGCGTTATCGTGTAGTTCCTTAAGGTTAGCTGCACCACAGTAACCCATACCAGAGCGAATACCACCAATCATTTGGAAGACAATATCAGCTGCCGCTCCTTTATAAGCAACACGACCTTCAATTCCTTCGGGAACGAGTTTGTTTGCTTCGTTGACAGAGCCTTGGAAGTAACGATCGCTTGAACCTTTCTTCATGGCAGCGATTGATCCCATACCACGGTAAGTTTTGAATTTACGTCCTTGGAAGATTTCAGTTTCGCCTGGAGCTTCATCAGTTCCAGCAAACATAGATCCAAGCATAACAGCATTTCCACCAGCCGCAAGTGCTTTTACAATATCTCCAGAATACTTGATTCCACCGTCAGCAATGATCGTTTTACCATATTCACGCGCAACAGCTGCAGCATCGTAGATAGCCGTTACTTGCGGAACACCAACACCAGCAATAACACGAGTAGTACAGATAGAACCTGGTCCAATACCAACCTTGACAACGTCTACACCTGCTTCATAAAGAGCACGTGCACCTTCAGCAGTAGCAATATTTCCAGCAATCAAAGTACGGTCTGGGAAATGAGCACGAATCTCAGCAATTTTACGCAAGACACCTGCAGAATGACCATGCGCAGTATCAATAACAATCGCATCCGCTCCTGCCTCAAAAAGAGCCTCTGCACGTTCAAATGTATCTGAAGTAACACCTACTGCACCTGCAACTAGAAGACGACCAAACTCATCTTTAGCCGCATTTGGAAACTCAATAACTTTTTCAATATCTTTGATGGTAATCAAACCAGAAAGACGGCCTTCTTCATCTACCAACGGAAGTTTTTCAATACGGTGTTCTTGAAGAATGCTTTCAGCCGTTACAAGATCTGTACCCACAGGAGCAGTCACAAGATTTTCACTGGTCATATGGTTTGAAATTGGTTGATTATAATCTGAAATAAAACGAAGATCTCGGTTTGTCAAAATACCAACTAATTTACGATTTTCAAGTGTTTCAACAACTGGAACACCACTGATACGGTAACGTCCCATAAGCTCATCAGCTTCAGCAATTGTATGTTCAGGAGTCAAGAAGAACGGATCAATAATAACTCCATTTTCAGAACGTTTTACCTTGCGAACCTCGTCTGCTTGCTGAGCAATTGACATGTTTTTATGTATAACTCCGAGACCACCTGCACGAGCAATAGCAATGGCCATTTGACTCTCTGTTACTGTGTCCATGGCAGCGGTAATAATTGGGATATTTAAAGTCAAATTATCTGCCAATTTAGTTGTTAAATCTGCATCATTAGGCAATACATGACTTTCAGCTGGAATAAGCAATACATCATCGAAGGTAAAACCTTTTTTCAAAAATTTAGTGTCCCAATTAGACATTCGAAGTTTCCTCTTTTCTTTCTTTTTGAGCTTGACTCTTTTTATATTGTATCTATCATACCATTCTATAAAAATTTGTCAAATGTTACAGGGGTAAATAAAAAACTATCTTTTCTTCCTGATAGAAATGATAGTTTCTTGTAAAATAAACTTAGTTAAAGTAATGAAGTCCCATTGCTCCTTTAACCTCAGATAGGGTTTGACCCGCAACTTCACGCGCTCTTTCACTACCTTTTTGAAGCATGTTATAAACTTCTCCCATATCCTTAGCAAATTCGATACGGCGCTCACGAATAGGACCAAGTTCACGCTCTAATATTTCAAGTAGATAACGCTTAGTCTTAACATCACCAAGACCACCTCGTTGATAATGTTCTTTCATATCAGCAATTTCTTTAGCATCTTCTGGACGACCAAAAACATCTAGATAATGGAAGACCATATTTCCCTCAATTTTACCTGGATCTTCCACTCGAATATGATCTGGATCTGTATACATACTCATTACTTTTTTACGCAAAGTATCCGCATCATCAGCTAAATAAATACCATTATTGAGTGATTTAGACATTTTAGCATTTCCATCTAAACCAGGCAAACGCCCTGCTCTCTCATTTTCTGGATAAATACCTTCCGGCTCTACCAAGACATCACAGTTATATGCATTGTTAAAAGAACGAACAATTTCACGAGTTTGCTCAATCATTGGTTTCTGATCTGTTCCTACAGGAACATAATTGGCTTTGAAAGCTGTGATGTCAGCTGCTTGAGCGATTGGGTAAACCAAGAAGCCTGTCGGAATACTTTCTCCAAATCCTTTTTGAGAAATCTCTGTTTTGACTGTTGGATTGCGCTCCAAACGTGCTAATGAAACTAGATTCATATAGTACATAGATAGTTCAGCCAACTCTGGAATCTGACTTTGAATAAAGATAGTTGACTTACTTGGATCCAATCCAACTGCAAGATAATCCAAAGCGACATTTCCGATAGACTCTACAATTGTTTGAGGGTCTTTAGCATGATCTGTCAAGGCTTGTTGGTCAGCCAAGAACACAAACATATCATACTTATTCTCTTCCTGTAACAATACTCGATTTTTGAGACTACCGACATAATGTCCAATATGCAATTTTCCTGTTGGACGGTCTCCTGTTAAAATAATGGGTTTAGTCATTTTGTTCTCCTTCGATATAGTCCCTTCAATTATAGCATTTTTTTAATGAAATAACCGCAATTTCTCAAAATAAATCAGTCTTGCTATTTACGGATTTGTGTAAAGGATATTGTAAATCTAATTTACACAAAATTGACAGATAAAAATTTGAATATTTCTGTATTTTCTAGTAGAATAAATATATTACATATATAGGAGAAAAACATTGCTTACAGTATCTGATGTTTCACTACGTTTTAGTGATCGCAAACTTTTTGATGATGTCAATATCAAATTTACAGAAGGAAATACTTACGGATTAATCGGTGCTAATGGTGCCGGAAAGTCAACCTTTTTAAAAATTTTAGCTGGAGATATCGAACCTACTACTGGTCACATCTCTCTTGGTCCAGATGAACGTCTCTCTGTTCTTCGTCAAAATCACTTTGACTATGAAGACGAACGTGCCATTGATGTCGTTATCATGGGAAATGAAAAACTTTATAGCATCATGAAAGAGAAAGATGCTATCTACATGAAGGAAGATTTTTCAGATGAGGATGGAGTGCGTGCTGCCGAACTTGAAGGAGAGTTCGCCGAGCTTGGAGGATGGGAAGCAGAAAGTGAAGCCTCTCAACTACTTCAAAACCTAAATATCCCAGAAGAACTGCATTACCAAAATATGAGCGAATTAGCAAATGGTGAAAAAGTTAAAGTTCTCCTCGCCAAAGCACTTTTTGGTAAACCAGATGTTCTTCTTTTGGACGAGCCTACCAACGGTTTGGACATCCAATCGATTACTTGGTTGGAAGACTTCTTGATTGACTTTGATAACACCGTTATCGTAGTATCCCACGACCGTCACTTCTTAAACAAAGTATGTACTCACATGGCCGACCTTGACTTCGGAAAAATCAAACTCTATGTCGGAAACTACGACTTCTGGAAGGAATCTTCTGAGCTTGCTGCTAAATTGCTAGCAGACCGTAATGCTAAAGCAGAAGAAAAAATTAAGCAATTGCAAGAGTTCGTTGCTCGTTTCTCTGCTAATGCTTCTAAATCAAGACAAGCAACATCACGTAAGAAAATGCTTGATAAGATTGAACTTGAAGAAATTGTACCATCTAGTCGTAAATATCCATTTATCAACTTTAAAGCGGAACGTGAGATTGGTAATGATCTCTTAACAGTAGAAAATCTAACTGTAAAGATTGATGGTGAGACTATTTTAGATAATATCAGCTTTATCTTGCGTCCAGGTGATAAGACAGCGCTTATTGGACAGAATGACATCCAAACGACTGCATTAATTCGTGCAATCATGGGAGACATTGACTATGAAGGAACTGTCAAGTGGGGAGTTACTACTAGCCGTTCTTACTTACCAAAAGATAACTCGGCAGATTTTGCAGGGGGAGAGTCAATCCTTGACTGGTTGCGTCAATTCGCAAGTAAAGAAGAAGATGACAATACTTTCCTACGCGGTTTCCTTGGCCGTATGCTCTTCTCTGGAGATGAGGTTAACAAACCTGTAAATGTCTTGTCAGGGGGAGAAAAAGTTCGTGTCATGCTTTCAAAACTCATGCTCTTAAAATCAAATGTCCTTGTACTCGATGATCCAACCAATCACTTGGACTTAGAATCTATCTCAAGCTTGAACGATGGATTGAAAAACTTTAAAGAATCAATCATCTTTGCCAGCCATGACCACGAGTTTATTCAAACTCTAGCTAACCATATCATTGTCTTGTCTAAAAATGGCGTCATTGACCGTATCGATGAAACCTATGATGAATTCCTAGAAAATGCAGATGTACAAGCAAAAGTTAAAGAACTTTGGAAAGACTAAATAAAACTTCAAAACTCAGTTGGGTTAACCAGCTGAGTTTTCTAACATTTTATGAGGTAACATGAAATTATTTTTTAAAACATATTGGACCTATTTTGTTTCTTTCATCATTCCCATAATCATTATGATAGGAGTATATCTATCTCAAGGTATCTACTGGAATAGTGATACATCTCCACTATTAGGAGATGGCTTTCATCAATACGTTATTTTTGATGTAACTTTACGAAATATCCTACATGGAAATGGTAGTCTGTTTTACACCTTTACAAGTGGCCTCGGATTAAATTTCTATGCCCTATCTAGTTATTACTTGGGTAGTTTCCTTTCACCTCTAGTTTACTTTTTTAATCTGTCGAATATGCCAGATGCTGTCTATATGACAACTCTCTTAAAATTTGGATTGATTGGACTGTCAACTTACTTTAGTTTAAATAAATTATTTCAATCGATTCCTAAGTCTTTAAAACTAGCTCTATCTACTTCCTATGCTCTGATGAGTTTCTCTGTTAGTCAACTAGAGATAAAAACTTGGTTAGATGTTTTTATCTTGATTCCTTTAATTATAACTGGATTATATATACTTATAACACAAAAGAAGCGCCTACTATACTTTACAAGTCTGTCAATCTTGTTTATTCAAAACTATTATTTTGGATATATGACAGCATTGTTTCTTATTTTCTGGTATCTCTGCCAAATTTCTTGGGACTTTAAAAATCGAAAATCATCTTTTCTTGATTTTATTGTTACTTCCTTTTTAGCAGGAATGGCCAGTTTGATTATGACTCTTCCTACTCTATTTGATTTACAGACACATGGGGAAAAATTGACAGAAGTTACAAAGTTTCAAACTGAAAGTAGCTGGTATCTTGATCTCTTTGCTAAGCAATTCATCGGTTCCTTTGATACAACAAAGTATGGGGCTATCCCAATGATTTTTGTTGGACTGCTTCCCTTTATTTTAACTATTTTATTTTTTACGCTGAAATCTATTAAGTTTCACGTGAAACTTATCTATGCAATCTTCTTTACATTTTTAATTGCAAGCTTTTATATAGAAGCTCTTGATTTATTTTGGCAAGGCATGCATACTCCAAACATGTTTTTACATCGCTATGCTTGGATTTTCTCTACCTTGTTAATTTACACAGCAGCGGAAGTCTTAAATCGTCTAAGAGAAATTAAAATCTGGAACTTTTTAGTTTCGCTTTTTCTTGTAGTAACAGGATTTTTAGCTACCATCTATCTAAAATCGCATTATTCTTTTTTAACAGATTTGAATATTCTGCTTACTCTTGAATTTTTGGTTGTCTATTCGCTTTTACTCCTTGCATTTATCAAAAAGTTTATCTCTGTAAATCTATTTGCCATTCTAATCTCTTTATTTATAATGGTTGAAATAAGTTTAAATGCTTCATCTCAAATGGACGGAATTGCAAAGGAATGGGGATTTGCTTCTCGAAGTGCATATAGTAGAGATATCCCAGCTATGGAATCTTTCTCAACATATATTGAGGATCCATTTACTCGTACTGAGAAACTACAAACTCAGACAGGGAATGATAGTATGAAATTTAACTACAATGGAATATCTCAATTTTCATCTGTTCGAAATCGTTCAGCAAGCTCTACTTTGGATAAACTTGGCTTTAAATCCTCTGGGACCAATCTCAATCTCCGTTATGCAAATAATAGTATTTTGGCTGATAGTTTATTTGGCATCCAGTACAATATCTCAGACAGTCCTATTGATAAGTATGGTTTCCAAGATATCTATCAAAAAGATAATCTTACCCTATATGAAAATCAATACTCTCTTCCGATTGCATTTGCTAGTCAATCTATATACAATGATGTCAAGTTCAATGAACATACTTTAGATAATCAAGCCTCGTTTTTAAATCAACTTGCTGACGTCAATTTTGATTATTTTTCTCCAATACCCTATGAAAAAACAGAGAATACTGATGATTTGATTACTGTTACAAGTTCTTCAAATGAAGATGCAGCAATCCAATATCAAATTGAAGTGCCAGAAAACAGCCAAGTTTATCTTTCTTTCACAAACCTTCACTTTTCTAATGATAAACAAAAGAAAGTTGACATCCTTGTCAATGGGGAAAAGAAAACTTTTACAACTGATAATGTCTTCTCCTTCTTTAATCTAGACTATACAAAAGAGAAAAAAACTTTCAATATTAATGTTAGTTTCCCTGGAAATTCACAGGTATCATTTGAATCTCCTGCCTTCTATCGTTTAGATACCAAAACTTTCACCGAGGCAATTCAAAAAATTAAAGAACAACCTGTCACAGTATCAACTTCTAAAAACAAAGTCTTTGCTACATATGATGTTAAACAAGATACGTCCATTTTCTTCACCATTCCTTATGATAAAGGCTGGTCTGCCTACCAAGATGGTAAGAAAATAGAAATTAAACAAGCTCAAACTGGTTTTATGAAAGTTGACGTTCCTAAGGGAAAAGGAACTATTACACTTTCCTTTATTCCCAATGGTTTTATTACTGGAGCAATTTGTTCATTTACTTCTCTCTTACTATTTGGAACCTATAATCACAGACGAAAGTCATCTAAAGCATAAAAAATCGACCAATTAATCGGTCGATTTTTTTAATCTTCTTTCATTTTCTTAGGTCGATAGGCTAGCATACCTAAACCAGTAAATAGGGCTAATATCACAGCAAGGAAAATGACTTGATGATGAATATTTCCTGTCATAGAGATTGTTTGTCGTAATCCCGAAACTGAATAACTCATTGGTAACCAAGGATTAATAGCTCTAAAGAAATTATTTGTCAAAGCAAGTGGATAGGTACCTGCACTTGATGCTAACTGTAATAGAAGCAAAATAAGAGAGAAGAAAGCTCCTATACGGCTATTCCATGTTGTTAAAGCTGTAACCATAGACATGAATACTAAACTTGTTAAGATGATGAGAATAAATGTTCTCATCTCATGATTAGCAGTTAAACCAATAAGATGGACTCCTCCATATACCAAAATTCCTGCTAAAACAGCTATAATACCATTTATTTCAGCTCTAGATTTCAACCAATCCAAACGGCTCTCTGGATGACGTCCTGAAGGCAGCTTCGCAAAGATCATATTTGTTGATATTGCTGCAACAAAAAGAGCAACTGATATCATATAAGGAGACATTGCAACTCCATTTACAGGAACTTGATCATTGTCTGTTTTAGAAAGACTGAGAGGATTTGATAAAATCTCTGCATTTTTAGATTCCGTAGATGCTGATTTGAGTTGATCACTAGCATTACTCAATCCTTGTCCTAAAGAAGTAACTCCTGTCTGTAAACCTTCCAAGCCAGAAGTTAACTTTGTTCCACCTTCTGCTAGTTTCCCAGCTCCATCTGCAAATTTATTAGCTCCACTTTCTAATTGAGAAGCACCTGAAATTAACTGACTGGATTTGTCAGCTAGTTGGCTAGAGCCTGACTGTAATTTATCAGCTCCTGCCATTAATTCTTGACTCTTTTGATTCAATTCATTAGAGCCATTTGATAATTTTTCAATACCAGACACTAATTCTGGAGTTTTTTCAACTAATTGACCAACTCCTGCTGTCAAGTTAGAAGATTTTTGTGTCAAGGTAGTTGAGCCTGAAACTAATTGGTCCAAACTACCTGTCAAGGTGGAATTCTTTTCACTTAGTTGACTTGCGCCTTGAGAAACTTTATCAACACCTGCAGTATATGCATTTACCCCCGATGTAATCGACTGACTAGCAGGAACTAATTTGCTAGAAACAGCTCCTTGTATCTCTGTTAATCCACTTGACAATCCCGTCAAAGAAGTAGAAGCAATAGGTAATACTTGATTAGCTTGATTTTTTAATGTCGAAAGATTTGAAGATTGATTTTGTAAGTTTTCCAAACTTCCCTGTAAACCTTGTACTAAAGCTACAATTGACTGAGCCGATTGAATACTATCAGTCAAATTTTGAGATACAGAAGCGCTTATCTCAGCTTGTTGCTCACTTGTCAATGATTGATAAGCTGCTGTCGATTGAATATTGGCTAATGTAGTCGCTTTATCAGACTGAGCACTTGCTAACATTTGATTAGAAAGAGATACTATACTTGATAAAACAGAATCTAATTGTTTTGTATCTCCAACATCAATATTTTGAATAGCTTGATTTAACTGATTCAAACCAGAAGATAATTGATTAATTTGATCTTTTTGCTCAGACGAAGCATCTAACTTGCTAGAAAGTTGTTGAATCCCTTCACTTAATTGCTCCACCCCCATTCGAAGTGTAGCTGATTGATTAGATAACTGATTAGCACCTGTTGCAAGACTTCCCACTCCATTAGTGTAGGCACTAACACCAGATGAAAATTGATTAAGACCAGCATTGAGCTTAGAAACACCGCCAGTATAAGATCCTACACCAGTATATAATTGATTAATTCCCCTCACTAATTCAGGGCTTTTAGAAGATAATTGACCTAACCCACTATCTAATTGACTCACTGCACCAGTATATGTAACTAAACCACTATTAAAATTCCCTAAGCCAAGATGAAGTTGTTCAACACCAGAGACATAAGAGGATAATCCTTTAGTAAACTGCTCCGTTCCATTTGAAAATGTTAAACTTGAATCTGCTAAAGAGTGTAGGTTAGTAGTTAATGTTTGACTTCCTGCCACTAACTGATTCGCTCCATCAGTTAGTTTTTCACTACCAGACACTGCTTGACTCATCCCATCCTTTAAATCGACCATTTTGTTGAATAAAGCTTTAGTATAAGTCTCGGTTACATTGGTAGAAACACTCTGCTTTAATTGTGTCATTGCAGAATCACTCATCTTGCTGGCAATAAAGCTATGACCACTTGAAGTCTGATAATCGATTTGCATTTGCTCTGGATGATCCGTTAAAATAGAAGCTGCTTTTTCAGATAGATCACTTGGTAAAGTTACTACCATATAGTAATCACCATTTTCTAACCCCTTCTTACCTTCCTCTTCATCTACAAAATGAAAATCCAAGGTTTTATTTTCTTTTAAATTGGACACCATGTCTTTTCCTATAGACATGGTATTACCATTATAGGAAGCCTCTTTATCATTATTGACAACTGCCACAGGTAAGTCAGATAATTTCCCATATGGATCCCACATTGAGGATAAAAATATGATATTGTATAGAGCTGGAATAAGAGAAATTCCTATCATGACAATAATAAAGGTTGGTTTTTTAAAAATTGCTTTCCATTCTTTAAACATAGTTTCTCCTTTTTTAAACACATTGTCTAAAATTTTGATATAATAGATTATACAATAAAAAATCTAAATTACAAGATAAAAAATCCATTTTTAGACATATAGTCTAATTTGTTTACAAGGAGGAAATATGCAAGAAAGTAACAAACGCTTAAAAACAAAGCGAACTATTGAAAATGCTATGGTAGAATTACTGATGGAACAACCATTTGATCAAATTTCTACTGTCAAGTTAGCAGAAAAGGCCGGAATTAGTCGTTCCAGCTTCTATACACACTATAAGGATAAGTATGATATGATCGAGCACTATCAAAGCAAGCTATTTCATACATTTGAATATATTTTTCAAAAACATGCTCATCACAAAAGAGATGCTATTTTAGAAGTATTTGAATATCTAGAATCAGAACCACTTCTAGCTGCCCTTCTTTCTGAAAATGGGACTAAAGAAATCCAAAATTTCTTAAGAAATAAACTTCATATCATGCTCAGTACAGATTTACAAAAGCGATTTATACAACTGAATCTCAATACCACTGAATTAGAATACAGTAGCATCTATCTAACTCACGCACTTTTTGGTGTTTGCCAAACTTGGATTGCACATGGAAAAAAAGAAAGTCCTCAAGAAATAACAGACTTCCTTATGAAGATGCTTGGTGATACAAATTGATACAAAAAAGGGAACAACACTGTGTTCCCTTTTATCTATACTCCGCCAGTAGGACTCGAACCTACGACATCATGATTAACAGTCATGCGCTACTACCAACTGAGCTATGGCGGATAAAATAGTCCGTACGGGATTCGAACCCGTGTTACCGCCGTGAAAAGGCGGTGTCTTAACCCCTTGACCAACGGACCTTCTATCTGTAGCAGATATAACCATTATATCAATTTCTTACTAATTGTCAATCACTTTTGAGATTTTTTCTCTAGAATATCTTTTAATTTTCTAATTTTTAATCTTGAAATAGGACAACGATGGTCTTCATAGAAAACAATTTCTAAGTTTTTTCGATCAATTTCTCTGATATTGCCTATATTTACCAAAAATGACTTGTGAGGAGAATAAAATCTCTGAGTATGTTTGTCCTTTTCCTGAATATCTGTCATGGTACCGTAAAACTCTTTGGCAAAATTCTTACCAATAATGCGCAATTTATGAGAAACTCCTGTCGTTTCAATATACAGAATGTCATGGTAAGGAATTTTTAAATCATTTCCCTTGTAATTGTAGTCAAAATAATCTACCACATCTTCATTTTCAAGTAACATACTCTTCGTGTAGAAGATATTCTGCTCAATTCTCTTTTTAAATAACTCATCATTGATATCCTTATCAACAAAATCTAGGGCTGATACCTGGTATTTATAGGTTAGAGTCGCAAACTCTGATCGACTGGTGATAAAGACGATAATAGCATAAGGATTGTGATGACGAATAAACTGGGCAACTTCAAACCCTTTTTTCTCAATCCCATGAATATCAATATCTAGAAAATAAAGCTGGTTTACTTCATCATTTTCGATATATTCCTTAAACTCACGAACTTTTCCCGTTGTCTTGTATGATATTGGAATATTCGATTCTTTCGAAATTTCATCCAATATTCTCTCTAGTCTAACTTGATGTTCAATAACATCTTCTAAAATTAAAACTTTCATTCAAATTCCCTCTTAAATCTAATGATTTGTCTAAACGTGCTATCTTCCATTTCTGTTTCTAAAATAATGTTGTTGTACTTATCTAGTAGTTCTTTCACATTATTTAATCCTACTCCGCGATTTCTTCCCTTAGTAGAGAATCCTAAGGCAAAAAGATCTCCTGAAGGAGTCAGCGTCATTTTACATGAATTCTGAATTACAATCACTGTTTCAGTTTCCATCTTAATAACTGCTACTTCCATCTGCTTTTTATAACTATCAGCCGATCCTTCGACAGCATTGTTCAATAAAACACTCATAATACGAACTAAATCCAATAGTTCAATTGGGAGCTTGGTAATCGTATCTTTTACTTCCAGTGTAAACTCTACACCATTATTTCGAGCATAGACAATTGACTGAGCAACCAAACTTCGTAAAGCTGAATCTTCTATGTTGTTCAAGTCAAAGTAAGTGTATTTATCTGAACGCAGTTTGTGATTTGCTTTGACCAAAACTTCAGTATAAACTCTGTCAATTTCCTGTAAATCACCACTGTCAATTGCCATCTGCATGCTGACAAGCATCCCAGCATAGTCATGTCTAAACCCACGTATTTCATTATACAAAGCAACAATTTCGTCTGTATAATTCTGTAAATGTTTCTGTTCAAATTTCTTCTGCTTCAAAGCAATCTCTTTCTCCATTTGTTCTTTATGAGAATTCATTGCAAAGAAAGTCAAAAGTAAAGAGATAAAGACAATAGATGATAAAATACTTCCAAAACTATTCAAATGTTTAATCGTACTTACCATATCTGAAATGAAAGATACAATATGTAGAAGTAGTAAAGCAAAAAAGACTTTTTTCAAGAAAGGATAGAGATAATCTTTGTCAAAATAGTTTAGTTCCAAATGGAAATAACGAATGATTGTTACGATAACGAGATAAGTCAACACCGTTACAACTAAAAAGAATAGGCCATAATATTGTAAAACAAAATTGTCTCCTGTTAGAGAGGAGAAAGTTACAGACAGAAAGGTATGAGTGCTCTCATATAAAAGAGATAGTAGTAAACTTAGGAATAGTCCTCTATCCCTCTTATACTGTTTAATACATTTAAAATAGAAATATAGCATCAAAGGAAATAAAAATGTTCCAATCCCTAACCCCTCTAAGTATAGAAGATAAAAAGGAAGGTCAAGTACTGTTCCTACTAGTAATGTATAACCACCAAAAAAGCATAATTCCTTTGTTTTTATTTGCCTTTTACAAATTAAACGGTAACTTTGACTAATAATAAAAACATATAATATCAAATCTACTAATAAGAAAAAATCCATTATTCTACTCCCTTATCTTCTTTTGAAGAGATTAAGTAAACTATTAATTGTTTTTCTAGTTTCCCCACCTCGAATCTCCTGCAAGTCTTTTTCCTTCAAGGCTACAAACTGTTCCAATTTAACTGTGTTTTTCATAATAAAATCTCCTAAAGTGTTTTTTCCTGTAAGCTAACTTACAAAAACTATTATACAAAATGGAATTTCATTGTAGATAAAATTCTCTCAACTGTCATTTTTTTCTCCCCAAGTGTACTTTTTTAAGAAAAAAGCCGGGAAAATTCCCAGCTTTGCTACTATATTGATCCCAGCAGGATTCGAACCTGCGACCGTTCGCTTAGAAGGCGAATGCTCTATCCAGCTGAGCTATGAGACCTAATACAGCTATTCTACCAAAAATCCAATTGAAAGTCAATTTTCTATTTATGATAGGGTGATCCCTGCTGAATCGTAAAAGCCCGATAGATTTGTTCAACAAGGACTAGTCTCATTAACTGATGAGGCAAGGTTAAGCGACCAAAACTAACAGAAAGATTGGCTCTTTTTTTTACATCCTGTGCTAACCCCAGACTCCCTCCAATAATAAAGGTAAGAGTAGAAAATCCTTTTATAGAAGCTTCTTCTAGCTGCTTACTAAATTCTTCTGAGGAGAAAGTTCTCCCTTCGATAGCCAACGCAATAACAAAATCACGGTCACCAACTTTTGATAAAATTCTCTGACCTTCTATTTCTAAAATCTTTTGATTTTCTGACTCACTGGCCCTATCTGGTGTTTTTTCATCTGCTAGCTCAATCATTTCAAGCTTAGCAAATCGAGAAATTCGTTTTGAATACTCTGCGATACCATCTTTTAAATACTTTTCTTTCAGTTTCCCAACTGTTACAACTTTAATTTTCATGACTCTATTCTAACATATTCTCTATTTTTTCACATCTTATTCACAAAATAAAAGGTTAATTTTAGCCGAGAAAACCACAGATTTTTGAAAGTTATCCACAATCTGTGAAAAACTTTTATTTTTAAGTTATAATTAAGCTAGTCAGTTTATACTTTCATTAATTTAAAACATATGGAGGCAAATATGAAACATCTCAAAACATTTTACAAAAAATGGTTTCAATTATTAGTCGTTATCGTCATTAGCTTTATTAGTGGAGCCTTGGGGAGTTTTTCAATAAACCAACTAACTCAGAAAAGTACTGTAAGTAACTCCAACAACAATAGTACTATTACACAGACTGCCTATAAGAACGAAAATTCAACAACACAGGCTGTTAACAAAGTAAAAGACGCTGTTGTTTCTGTTATTACTTATTCAGCTAACAGACAAAATAGCGTATTTGGCAATGAGGATACAGATACAGATTCTCAGCAAATCTCTAGTGAAGGATCTGGGGTTATTTATAAAAAGAATGACAAAGAAGCTTATATTGTCACCAACAATCACGTTATAAATGGTGCCAGCAAAGTAGATATTCGTTTGTCAGATGGAACTAAGGTACCTGGAGAAATCGTCGGAGCTGACACTTTCTCTGATATTGCTGTCGTCAAAATATCTTCAGAAAAAGTGACAACAGTAGCGGAATTTGGTGATTCTAGTCAGTTAACCGTAGGAGAAACTGCTATTGCTATCGGTAGCCCGTTAGGTTCTGAATATGCTAATACTGTCACTCAAGGTATCATATCTAGTCTCAATCGAAATGTATCTTTAAAATCTGAAGATGGACAAGCCATTTCTACAAAAGCCATCCAAACTGATACTGCTATTAACCCAGGTAACTCTGGTGGCCCACTAATCAATATTCAAGGACAGGTTATCGGAATTACCTCAAGTAAAATTGCCACAAATGGAGGAACATCTGTAGAAGGTCTTGGTTTTGCAATCCCTGCAAATGATGCTATCAATATTATTGAACAATTAGAAAAGAACGGAAAAGTGACTCGTCCAGCTTTGGGAATTCAAATGGTCAATCTCTCAAATATTAATACAAGTGATATTAGAAGACTGAATATTCCAAGCAGTGTAACATCTGGTGTAGTTGTTCGTTCTGTGCAAAGTAATATGCCTGCAAATGGTCACCTTGAAAAATACGATGTTATTACAAAAGTAGATGACAAAGACATCGCTTCATCAACAGACTTACAAAGTGCTCTTTACAATCATTCTATCGGAGACACCATTAAGATAACTTACTATCGTAACGGTAAAGAAGAAACTACATCTATTAAACTTGACAAGAGTTCAGGTGATTTAGAATCTTAATTGACATCTATGTAAAGAAAGCTTTACATAAGAGAAAAGATGTGTTAGTGTAGAATCATGGAAAAATTTGAAATGATTTCTATCACGGATATACAAAAAAATCCCTATCAACCTCGAAAAGAATTTGATGGAGAAAAACTACATGAACTAGCACAGTCTATCAAAGAAAATGGGGTCATTCAACCGATTATTGTTCGTCAATCTCCTGTTATTGGTTATGAAATCCTTGCAGGAGAGAGACGCTATCGCGCTTCACTTTTAGCTGGTCTAACGTCTATCCCAGCTGTTGTTAAACAACTTTCAGACCAAGAGATGATGGTCCAGTCCATCATTGAAAATTTACAAAGAGAAAATTTAAATCCAATAGAAGAAGCACGCGCCTATGAATCTCTTGTAGAGAAAGGATTTACCCATGCTGAAATTGCAGATAAAATGGGCAAATCTCGTCCATATATCAGCAACTCCATTCGTTTGCTTTCCTTGCCAGAACAGATCCTCTCAGAAGTAGAAAACGGCAAACTTTCACAAGCTCATGCGCGTTCTCTAGTTGGGTTGAATAAGGAACAACAAGACTATTTCTTTCAACGAATTATAGAGGAAGACATTTCTGTAAGGAAGTTAGAAGCTCTTCTGACAGAGAAAAAACAAAAGAAACTTCAAAAAACGAATCATTTCATACAAAATGAAGAAGAACAGTTAAAAAAACTACTCGGATTAGATGTAGAAATCAAACTGTCTAAAAAAGATAGCGGAAAAATCATTATTTCTTTCTCAAATCAAGAAGAATACAGTAGAATTATCAACAGCCTGAAATAAGGCTGTTCTTTTATTTTTTTATCTCACAATGTTATCCACTCTTTTTTTAATAAAAAGCTTAATAAATCAATAGTTTCTGATTTTATCCCCAACCTGTGGATAAAACTTGATAACATTGTGGATTAATTTTCACAGCTTGTGGAAAATTCTTGCTATCTATGGTAAAATAAGTCTAACATTAAACTTTTAAATAGTAAAGGAGGAGAATGGATTGAAAGAAAAACAATTTTGGAATCGTATATTAGAATTTGCTCAAGAAAGATTAACTCGATCCATGTATGATTTCTATGCTATTCAAGCTGAACTCATTAAGGTAGAGGAAAATGTTGCCACTATATTTTTACCACGATCTGAAATGGAAATGGTCTGGGAAAAACAACTAAAAGATATCATTGTAGTAGCTGGTTTTGAAATTTATGATGCTGAAATAACTCCCCACTATATTTTCACCAAGCCTCAAGATACGACTATTTCACAAGTTGAAGAAGCTACAAATTCAACTCTTTATGACTATAGTCCAAAGTTAGCATCTATTCCTTATTCGGATACTGGATTAAAAGAAAAGTATACCTTTGATAATTTTATCCAAGGAGATGGAAATGTTTGGGCAGTATCAGCCGCTTTGGCTGTCTCTGAAGATTTGGCTCTGACCTATAACCCTCTTTTTATCTATGGAGGACCTGGCCTTGGTAAGACTCACTTACTCAATGCAATTGGGAATGAGATTTTGAAAAATATTCCTGATGCGCGTGTGAAGTACATTCCTGCTGAAAGCTTTATCAACGACTTTCTTGAACACCTGAGACTTGGTGAAATGGAAAAGTTCAAAAAAACTTACCGTAGTCTTGATCTCTTGTTAATTGATGATATCCAATCGCTGAGTGGCAAAAAAGTTGCAACTCAAGAAGAATTTTTCAATACTTTCAACGTTCTTCATAGCAATCAAAAACAAATTGTTCTGACTAGTGATCGTAGTCCTAAACACTTAGAAGGCCTTGAGGAAAGACTTGTCACGCGCTTTAGCTGGGGCTTGACGCAAAACATCACACCACCTGACTTTGAAACACGTATTGCCATTTTACAAAGTAAAACAGAGCATTTAGACTACAATTTCCAAAGTGATACCCTAGAATACCTAGCTGGCCAATTTGATTCAAACGTTCGAGAACTTGAAGGAGCAATCAACGACATCACTTTAATTGCAAGAGTGAAGAAGATTAAGGATATCACTATCGATATCGCTGCAGAGGCTATTCGAGCACGTAAACAAGATGTTAACCAAATGCTCGTCATCCCAATTGATAAAATCCAAAATGAAGTTGGTAACTTTTATGGTGTCAGTGTCAAAGAAATGAAGGGAAGTAGACGCCTTCAAAATATTGTTTTAGCCCGTCAAGTAGCTATGTATTTATCTAGAGAACTAACAGATAATAGTCTTCCAAAAATTGGGAAGGAATTTGGTGGAAAAGATCACACAACAGTCATTCATGCCCATGCTAAAATTAAATCTTTGATTGATGAAGACGATAATTTACGTTTAGAAATTGAATCAATCAAAAAGAAAATCAAATAACTTGTGGATAACTTTTGCTTTTTTATCTTTTTTATCCACATTTTTTAAACAAGCTAAAAAACTTGATATGACTTGTTTAAAGTCTGTTTTCCACAGATTTCACAGACTCTATTATTACTATTATCCTTCTAATACTAAAAATAAATAAAGGAGAATTCATGATTCATTTTTCAATTAATAAAAATTTATTTCTACAAGCATTAAATACTACTAAGAGAGCTATTAGTTCTAAAAATGCTATTCCTATTTTATCAACCGTAAAAATTGACGTGACCAATGAAGGTGTTACTTTAATTGGTTCAAATGGTCAAATTTCAATTGAAAATTTTATTTCTCAAAAAAATGAAGATGCTGGTTTGTTAATTACTTCTTTAGGTTCAATTCTTCTTGAAGCTTCTTTCTTTATCAATGTTGTATCTAGTCTACCTGATGTGACTCTTGATTTTAAAGAAATTGAACAAAATCAAATTGTTTTAACCAGTGGCAAATCAGAAATTACCCTAAAAGGAAAAGATAGTGAACAATATCCACGAATCCAAGAAATTTCAGCAAGCACTCCTTTAATTCTTGAAACAAAATTACTCAAGAAAATTATCAATGAAACAGCTTTTGCTGCAAGTACACAAGAGAGTCGTCCGATTTTAACAGGTGTTCATTTTGTATTGAGTCAACACAAGGAGCTAAAAACAGTTGCAACAGACTCTCATCGTCTAAGCCAGAAAAAATTGACTCTTGAAAAAAATAGTGATGATTTTGATGTCGTGATTCCTAGCCGTTCTCTACGCGAATTTTCAGCAGTATTTACAGATGATATTGAAACTGTAGAGATTTTCTTTGCCAACAATCAAATCCTCTTTAGAAGCGAAAATATTAGCTTTTATACTCGTTTGTTAGAAGGTAACTATCCTGATACAGATCGTTTGATTCCAACGGACTTTAATACTACTATTACTTTTGATGTTGTAAACTTACGCCAGTCAATGGAACGTGCTCGTCTTTTATCAAGTGCTACTCAAAATGGTACTGTGAAACTTGAAATTAAAGATGGGGTTGTTAGCGCCCATGTTCACTCTCCAGAAGTTGGTAAAGTAAACGAAGAAATCGATACTGATCAAGTGACTGGTGAAGATTTGACTATTAGTTTCAACCCAACTTACTTGATTGATTCACTCAAGGCTTTAAATAGCGAAAAGGTGACCATTAGCTTTATCTCAGCTGTTCGTCCATTTACTCTTGTGCCAGCAGATACTGACGAAGACTTCATGCAGCTCATTACACCAGTTCGTACAAATTAAGTGAAAGAGGTTGAGCCTGGCTCGCCTCTTTTATGATATAATCGAAAAAGAAAAGGAGAGTAGTATGTATCAAGTTGGAAATTTTGTAGAGATGAAAAAACCACATGCTTGTACAATCAAGTCAACAGGTAAAAAAGCAAATCGTTGGGAAATTACGCGTGTAGGGGCAGATATCAAAATCAAATGCAGTAATTGTGACCATATTGTCATGATGGGACGCTATGATTTTGATCGAAAG
The DNA here is from genome assembly GCF_000722755.1 of Streptococcus mitis. Lineage (GTDB taxonomy): Bacteria > Bacillota > Bacilli > Lactobacillales > Streptococcaceae > Streptococcus > Streptococcus mitis_CM. The sequence goes on from NZ_JPFY01000016.1 coordinate 23,674, forward strand.
ATGAATAAAATTATTGACTGATACTCAATGAAAATCAAAGAGCAAACTAGGAAACTAGCCGCAGGTTGCTCAAAACACTGTTTTGAGGTTGCAGATAGAACTGACGAAGTCAGTAATATCTATACGGCAAGGCGACGTTTACGTGGTTTGAAGAGATTTTCGAAGAGTATGAGAACCCTTAGTTAGAGGGTTAGCAAGTTTTCCCTTTTTGTGTTATAATATTAGGGATTGAAATGAAAACGGAGAATGAGAAAATATGGCTTTAACAGCAGGTATCGTTGGTTTGCCAAACGTTGGTAAATCAACACTATTTAATGCAATTACAAAAGCAGGAGCAGAGGCAGCAAACTACCCATTTGCGACGATTGATCCAAACGTTGGAATGGTAGAAGTTCCAGATGAACGTCTCCAAAAACTAACTGAAATGATTACTCCTAAAAAGACAGTTCCAACAACTTTTGAATTTACAGATATCGCAGGGATTGTAAAAGGAGCTTCAAAAGGAGAAGGACTAGGGAATAAATTCTTGGCCAACATCCGTGAAGTAGATGCGATTGTTCACGTAGTTCGTGCTTTTGATGATGAAAATGTTATGCGTGAGCAAGGACGTGAAGACGCCTTTGTAGATCCACTTGCAGATATTGATACAATTAATCTGGAATTGATTCTTGCTGACTTAGAGTCAGTCAATAAACGCTATGCGCGTGTAGAAAAGATGGCACGTACGCAAAAAGATAAAGAATCAGTAGCAGAGTTTAATGTTCTTCAAAAGATTAAACCAGTCCTTGAAGATGGAAAATCAGCTCGTACAATCGAGTTTACAGATGAAGAACAAAAAGTTGTCAAAGGTCTCTTCCTTTTGACGACTAAACCAGTTCTCTATGTTGCCAATGTGGACGAGGATGTGGTTTCAGAACCTGACTCTATCGACTATGTTAAACAAATTCGTGAATTTGCAGCGACAGAAAATGCTGAAGTAGTCGTTATTTCTGCGCGTGCTGAGGAAGAAATTTCTGAGTTAGACGATGAAGATAAGCAAGAGTTTCTTGAAGCACTTGGGTTGACAGAATCAGGCGTTGACAAGTTGACTCGTGCTGCTTACCATTTGCTTGGATTGGGAACTTACTTCACAGCTGGTGAAAAAGAAGTTCGCGCTTGGACCTTCAAACGTGGTATGAAGGCTCCTCAAGCAGCTGGTATTATCCACTCAGACTTTGAAAAAGGATTTATTCGTGCAGTAACCATGTCATATGAGGATCTAGTGAAATACGGATCTGAAAAGGCTGTAAAAGAAGCTGGACGCTTGCGTGAAGAAGGAAAAGAATATATCGTTCAAGATGGCGATATTATGGAATTCCGCTTTAATGTCTAAAAAAATTAATGAATAGTGTCAATTAGGTTGGAAAAAAATTCCAACCCTTTTGGCTTTTGAAAGGAAAAATAAATGACCAAATTACTTGTAGGATTAGGAAATCCAGGGGATAAATATTTTGAAACAAAACACAATGTTGGATTTATGTTGATTGACCAACTAGCGAAAAAACAGAATGTCACTTTTACACACGATAAGATATTTCAAGCTGATCTAGCATCTTTTTTCTTCAATGGAGAAAAAATTTATCTTGTTAAACCAACGACCTTTATGAATGAAAGTGGAAAAGCAGTTCATGCTTTATTGACTTACTATGGTTTGGATATTGAAGATTTACTCATCATTTACGATGATCTTGACATGGAAGTTGGAAAGATTCGTTTAAGAGCAAAAGGTTCAGCAGGTGGTCATAATGGTATCAAGTCTATTATTCAACATATTGGAACCCAAACCTTTAATCGTGTTAAGA